>DATKHW010000922.1:0-3951 GCA_035546275.1 Gemmataceae bacterium | reverse complement strand
GCCGGCCGTCGTTGTCAAGGTCCACCCACGGATAAAAAGCGACGCCGTGGGGAGCGCATTCGTATTTGCCGCCGATGGTCACCCATTCCGCATCGCCTTTGATGCTGAAATGTGCCGGCAGCTTCGGATCGTCGCCGGCCTTGGCGAACGACGGATTTTGCACAAGGTCGGCGTCGGCGTCGTTGAGCGGCGGCGGCCAGGAGGACGCCGCCCCGACGCACGCCGCAAGCGCCGTCCCGAATCCGATCCACACGCGCAGCTGCATGGGTTTTTCTCCACCCGGGAGTTGCTATTAAGGGATGCTTTTCTACGCCGGCCCGACCGCGTGTGCAAGACGGCTCGCATTCCGCGCTCGTTCATTTGGCCCGCCGCAGCACGGCGAAGGGATTCGAGTAGTCGTCGGTCCAAACGCCGACGGCCGGGTCGGGCCGCAGCTCTTGCCATCGGTCGCCTGGTGGCCGCGCTAGGTCGTCCGGCTTCCGGGCGAGCGCCACCCACGTCGAACCGGCCTTGCCGGGGACGCCGTCGCTGCCGTCGTCCTCGAACCGCCCGGCCAAGCCGGCGTCCGCGGCCAGGTTGGCCAGCACCGGCGCCAGGTCGATGTGGATGTTGGAGATGTGAAAAGCGACGATCCCGCCTTCCGCCAGCCGGTCGAGGTAGAGCGCCAGCGCCTCGCGGTCGATGAGATGCGTCGGGATGGCGTCGGAGCTGAAGGCGTCCACGACGAGGATGCCGTATTTCTCCGACGAAAGCGACCGCGGGGCCAGGCCCAGCGGCCGCCGGCCAGCCCCGCCGTGTTCAGATCGCCGTCGTTCAGACGCAGCCCCATCTAGCCGACGCCGATAATCGCGAAAACGGCGCTCAACCCGAACTCCACGCGAAAGCTCCAAACCCCCTCCTTGTTGACGCCGACAGGCGGAAGCAACAGGCAAGCCAGCCACAGCGCCAGCGGGTATTCGATCAGGTCGGGAAAAACCAGCGGCGCCGCTACGGCGTTGAACAGGCCGCCGAGCGCTCCGCCCATGGACATCCAGAGAAAAAACTCCGTGAGGCGGCCGGGGGCCGGTCGATCGCGGGCCAGCTCGCCGTGGCACACCATGCAGACGGCGAAGAACGCCGCCAGATGCAAACCGATCCGCCAACCGACGCCGAGCGGCGCTCCGGACAGCAGCAGATAGAGGAGGAGCAGCACCAGCAGCGGCAGGGCGAGCAGCCAGAATCGTCGGCCGTGCAGCAGACCGCCCAGGCGGCCGGGAAACCGGGAGAAAACCAACACAAAGCTGAGCAGATACAGCACCAGCGGCGGCATCCACAGCAGTCGAAAGGCGCTCCAGGATAAGGCCGTTGCGCTTGTTCATGCGCCTTTTCCTCACCATACAACCGCGGCTCGACGCCCACAACCGCCGAGCCGTGCGGATGCTTCTTGCGACTCCGCCGCGGCGAAGGGTATAATCCCATCTCCGTCCTTGGTCCCCTGCCATCCATCCGCCGTGTCCGCGAGGCCGTATGATCCATCGGCGGCGCCCGTATCTTGCCGCGATCCTGTTCGGCGTCTCCGCGGCCCTGACGGCCGGCTGCCGACCCCCCGCGCCTTCCGGCCCCGATCCCGCCCCCCCCACCGCCGACGCCGGACCGACAGAGCCGGAATGGTTTGAGGACGTGACCGACCAGGTCGGCATCGACTTTCATCAAGACCCCGGACCGCTCGGCCATTATTTCATGCCGGAGATCATCGGTTCCGGCGGCGCCCTGTTCGATTTCGACGGCGACGGTCTCCTCGACGTGCTGCTCCTCCAGAGCGGCGGCCCGCAATCCGGCTCCAAGAACAAGCTCTGCAAGCAGCTTCGCGACGGCCGATTCCAGGACGTCAGCGCAGGTTCCGGCCTGGATTTCGCCGGTTGGAGCTGCGGCGTCGCCGTCGGCGACGTGAACAACGACGGCTGGCCCGATGTGCTGATTACGCAGTACGGCGGCGTCAAGCTCTTCCTTAATCACCACGGCGACGGGACATTCACCGACGTGACGAAAGAAGCCGGCCTCGACGCGCCGGGCTGGTGCACGTCCGCCGCTTTCTTCGACTATGACCGCGACGGCCGACTGGACCTCGTCGTCGTCCGCTACCTCGATTACGAACCGTCCATCGCCTGCCCCGGCCCCGGCGGTTCCGTGGAGTATTGCAATCCCAATACGTTCAAGGGGCTCGCCGCGGTGCTGTATCACAACGTAACGGGATCGGACCGCCGCCCGCGCTTCGAGGACGTGACCGGACCGTCGGGCCTGGGTCGGCTGCCGGGTCCGGGCCTCGGCGTTCTCTGCGCCGATTTCAACGGCGACGGCTGGCCGGATATCTTCGTCGCCAACGACGGCAAGCCGAATCATCTCTGGATCAATCAGAAAAACGGCACGTTTCGGGAGGAAGCGGTCCGCCGAGGCGTGGCCTACAACGGCATGGGCGCGGCCCAGGCAGGGATGGGCGTGGCGCTGGGCGACGTGGACGGCGACGGCATGGAAGACCTTTTCGTCACGCATCTCGGCAGCGAAACCAACGCCCTGTGGATGCAGGGGCCGCGCGGCCTGTTCCGCGACCGAACCGGCGCCGCTGGCTTGGCCCAGCCGTCCTGGCGCGCCACCGGCTTCGGAACCGCGCTGGCCGATTTCAACCTGGACGGCGCCCTCGACGCCGTCGTCCTCAACGGCCGCGTCACCGTCGGGCCGACGGCGGCCGCAGCCTCTTATGGACTGGGGCCGCACTGGTCGAAATATGCGGAACGCAACCAGCTCTTCACCGGCGACGGCGCTGGGCATTTCCGCGAGCTGTCGCCGAGCCAATCGGTGCTGTGCGGCTCGCCCAACATGGGCCGCGGCCTGACCGTCGGCGACGTGAACGGCGACGGAGCGCCCGATCTCCTGACGACGACGATCGGCGGCAAGGCGCGGCTGCTCCGCAATCGGGCGCCGAACCGGGGGCACTGGCTGGCCGTGCGAGCACTGTATCCCGACCCGGACCGTGACGCCGTCGGCGCCGTGGTGACCGTTTGGAGCGGCGACCGTCATTGGATTCGCCGTGCCGACCCGTGCAGCGGCTTTCTGTGCAGCGGCGATCCACGAGCGCTTTTCGGACTGGGCAAGGCGGAAACGGTGGATCGGATCGAAGTGCTGTGGCCGAATGGAACGCAGGAACAGTTTCCCGGCGGCCCGGTCGATCGCGTGCTGGAGCTGCGCCAGACGAAGGGAGCCAAGAAGCCATGAACGGCGGCGCGGCGACACGTCGGGGGCGGCTCAGCCAGCGAATCGCGGCGGCGCTGACCCTGCTGACGTTGGCTGCGGCCGGCGCGGGCTGGGCGCTGTGGACCTGGGGCCGAAGCCCGGCGCCGTCGGCCGCACCTGTTCCGCCTGAGGTGGCTGCTGCGGATCCGGAGGCGGCGGCCGGCTTCCAGGCGGCGCGTCAGCGTGTGTTGCAGGAGCCGCAATCGGCGGCAGCCTGGGGCGGCTACGGCCAGGTCCTGCTGGCCAACAACTGCGTGCCGGAAGCGGAATTCTGCCTGGTGCAGGCGGGAAAACTCGATCCGACCGAGCCGCGCTGGCCCTATCTGCAAGGCTGGGCCCTGCTGGCGACGGACCATCGCGCCGCCCTGCAAGCCATCCTTCGCGCCGCCGACTTGGCGGATCGGGCGGGCACGGCGGCAACGGCGACGTGGCTGCAGCTGGCCGACGTTTACATGGAGATCGACGATCGCAAACAGGTCGAGGCCTGGGCCGGCCGAGTGCTGCAGCGCGACCCGGACGACGGCCGGGCCCACTTCGACCTCGGCATGATCGCCGTCGCGCACGACGACCTGGACGTCGGCATTGCCCATCTGCTTCGCGCCGCCGACAGTCCGATGGTCCATCAGCGGGCCTGCCTCCAGCTGGCGGCGGCGTACACGCGCCAGCGGAAGGAGGAAGAGGCCG
>DATKHW010000921.1:0-10014 GCA_035546275.1 Gemmataceae bacterium | reverse complement strand
GCGGTGAAGCTCAGGGACGGGGCCGCGAGGACGGCGCCGCCGACCTCGAAGGTGTCGCCGACGACCGAGATGGCGTTTCCGCTGGTGTTGCTTACCAGGTCGCCGGAGCTGTTGACGCTCAGGGTGTTGTCGCCCGGGTTAGCCGCCGTGCCCAGGCTGACCGTCCCGCCGGTGACCGAGATGGCCGGCTCGGTGTAGACGGCGGACTCCTGCACGATATTATCGTTGCTCAGCGTCACGCTGCCGCCCGTCACCAGGAGCGCTGGGGCGTCGCCCGAGGTCGTCAAGGTGCAATTGACGACGGAGATCTGGCCGCCGGCGACGGTCAGCGCGGGTGATGCCGGGTCGAGCGTGCCGTTCTGCACCACGAAAGTCACGTTCGCGGGAGGGTCCGCGGCGACGCCGCCGGTGGAGTACGTCCCTCCGCCCAGGTCGTAGATGATCGTGACAGGCAGCGTGACATTGGTCAGCCCATTCACCGCCGCGATGACCGTGGCCGGGGTCTGGTCAGGGCCGACCTGAACGCAGATCACCGTTGGATCGCTGCTGTTCTGAGGCAGGGTCGCCTGGAGGTACTGGCTGAACGTTTGCGCGGCGGGAGCGGTCGTCACGTCTGCACTAAATTCGGAGGTGTCGCCGAGCCGGTCCGTGGCGGTGGCGCTGATGAACCAGCCGCTGGGTAGGCCGCCGCCGGGGAGATTCGCCGCCGAGAAGTCGGCGGAGAAGCTGGCGTTGCCGTTGGCGTCCGTGGTCACGGTGGCGTGGCCGAGGTAATACTGGCCCTCCCCGTAGTACTGGCCCTGAAAGTAATCCGAGGCGTTTTCGTTTGGGTTGGCGTACACGTCCACAGTGAACGTGGTGCGGGCCGGTCCGTTCAGCGTGCCGCTGACCACGGTGCTGGAGCCAGAGGACGCAGAGGTCACGCTCGGGAATTCCCGCCAGTAGTTGGGCGCCGACTCCGTCTGAAACCCATTGTACTCGCCCCCCGTCTGAGAGCCATTGAGCGTCACTCCGTCCGGGCCATTGAAGGAGTAGATGCCCCCCAGGTCGATGCCCAGCCCATCGTTGTCGTGAATGGAGTTCCCCTGGACGCGAATCCCGGTCGCGGTCTCAAGAAGCAAAAAAGGCCCGTTTTGGTTTTGTTCGAAATATGGGAGATATCCCACCCAGATGCCGGGGCCGTCGTTCCCGGCGATGGTGTTGGCCAGGACGGAGCTGGTGCCGCCGATCGTAATGTTGTTGGACCCCTCTGAAGCGCCGATGCCCCCGGCGAGATTGCCCAGCGGGTTACCCTGGGAGTTGAGGCCGATGACGTTGCCCGCCACCAGAGCGGACGATTCGGCGGCAAAGTTGGGGTCTCCGCCACCGAAACTTATGCCGACTGCATTGGCGGAGATGAGGTTGCCTTCCCCGGCCGCGTGTGCGTCGGTGCCGTTCGTGCCGATTCGGTCGCCGTAGGTCCCTTGAAGAGTGACAATGCCGGCCCAGTTGCCCAGAGCATCGGTTCCCGTATGGTCCGTGCCGATGTAGTTTCCCGCGACAACGTTGTTGTTGCTGTAGCCTCCGGCGGGGACAAAGTAGCCCCCGCTGGTGATCACACCAAGGCCACGGAGGACGACGCCGGCGCCCGTTGCCGAGATGACGTTTCGTTCCGCCGCGTCGTTGGCCGCGCTCCTGCTTTCGGCACCGATCCAGTTATTGTTCGCACCATCGGAGACTTGCACACCGTAGGACATGGCGCCATTGATAGTAAGGCTGGAGTAATCCGGCAGGCCGTCGGGGGCGCTCGTGCCCGTGACATCGGTGCCGATGAAGTTGCCCTGGACGTGGTTGTGGGTTCCGCCTTGTAACCAAATGCCCATACTAGGGAACGTGCCTGGCGAGGGGGAGGAGGAGGAGTAGAAGCTGTGAATATCCAGCCCTTGTACGACGCTCTCGTCCGCGGTGATCGTCAGGCCAGCCAGCCAAGGAATCGGGGTAATCAGGCTGCCGTCCAGTTCGACGCGCAACACCGCGTTGTCGCCGACGGTCAGATTGTTCTCGCTGGATCCCGCCTGCGTGTAGCCGTTGATGAAGACGGTGTTGGCGATGGGGGGCAACTCGGTCGGCGGCCTGATGGTCGCGACGCCCGTGATGCTGTTGTAACCGGAACCGCTCGTGATGTTGAAGTCGATTTCGTTGTACAGACCCGCGTTGACCTGCGTGATGGCATAGCGGAGGGAACCGGGCACCGGGTTGATGTCGTCGCCGTTGTCCGCAGTGGTGGTCACCATGTAGGCGGACAGCAGGTTCCGGTCTTCCAGCTGCTCCAGCGAGAGCGGCCGCGCTGCGCGCCGGAGGGCGGGGCGGCGGGTCTGGGCACGGGGGGACCGGGACGTGCGGGAGCGCAGCCAGGAGGGGAACAACATGGGATTCTTGCTCCATTGCAGAGACGGTCCGCGATACAATGAGGGGCGACAGGCCGCCGGCGCGCAGACCGAGCGCCGGGGCGTGCCGAGGCCGGTGAGACTTAAGCTTGGCGGCGAGGGCTCACCGGCCGCTTTTCTTGGTTTCTCGTCTACTCCGGTTTCTCGTTCGGCTTCACGGGAGCTTGTTCCTCCTGCAAGTCCTTTTCCAGGTCGGCCCACAGCTTGCGCCAGGCGTCCCGCTCGGCGTCCGGCAACCCGGCCAGGGCGGCCGCGCCGCGCACGCCGGCGAGGTCGGCGTCCTCCTGCCAGTGCGCGAGCACCTGGAACGCCTGCGCATGTTTCGCGGGGACGGGGCTGCTCAGCTGCGGCTTCCAGGCGGCCAGATCATCCCGCAACCACCCCAGGGCCTGGCTGCGGAAGCGGCCGCGCTCCACCTCGTCAGCGGGGGCGTCCTCCCCACGGCCACAGCCCGCCAGGGCGGCGGCGCAGGCAGCGTTGTAGCGCTGTCCCGACAGCACGTCCTCAGCCAAGGCCGGTTGGTCCCCGAAGGCGGCGGTGCAGAACCGCGCTGAGGCGGCGTAGAGGCGCTTGTACGGCTGCTGACGGAGTTGGCCCAGGCTCAGCTGCTCGGCGGCGCCGGCTGGCTTGGCCTCCCCGGACAGGACGGCCGCCAGCTTGTCGTCGAGGTCGGCCAGCTGTTGCAACTGCTGCACCCATTTTGCGGAAGGGTACGGCCAGTTCTTCTGCCGGGAGCCAAGCTCGTGCCCCCGCCGCATCTCCTCCAGGGCCTTGTGGAACTGCCCCTGGTCTCTCAGCACGTGGCCGAGGTTACAGTGGTACTCGGCGAAACCGGGCTTGAGTTCGACGGCCTTGCGGTATTCGCCCGCCGCCGCCTCCAGATTCTTCTGGACATACAGGACGGGGCCGAGGTTGTAGTGGGCTGGGGCGTAGCCGGGGTTGACTTCGATGGCCTTGCGATATTCGGCCGCCGCCTGCTCCCGCTTCTGCTGGGCATACAGGACGTCGCCGAGGACGGTGTGGGCCTCGACGTAACCAGGGTTGAGTTCAATGGCCTTGTGGTATTCGCCCGCCGCCGCTTCCAGCTGCTGCTGGTCATACAGGACGTCGCCGAGGTTGTAGTGGGCCTCAGCGAGGCCGGGGTTGAGTTCGACGGCCTTGCTGCATTGGGCCGCCGCCGCTGCCAGCTTTTGCTGGTTCCGCAGGAGGTGGCCGAGGTTGGTGTGGGCCTCGGCGGAATCGGGATCGAGTTGGATGGCCTGGCGATAGGCCGCCTCCGCTCCGGCGACTTGCCCCTGACGCACCAAGGCGTTGCCGAGGTTGACGTAAGCCCCGTATGAATCGGGCTTGAGGGCAATGGCCTTGCGGCAGGCGTCCACGGCCTCGTTCAGCTTTCCCTGATCCATCAAGGCGGCGCCGAGGTCGCTGTGCGCAGCGGCGTAATCGGGCTTCAGGGCGATGGCCTCGCGGAAAGCCGCACTCGCCGAGGCCGCATCGCCCTTTCCAAGCAGGGCTCTGCCCAGATTCAGTTGCGCTCCCGCACTCTGCGGACGCAGGGCCACCGCCGCCCGGTAGAAACCGATCGCTTCCTCCAGCCGCGGCGGTTGACCCCCGAAGAGGGCCACAGCCAGGTTGTGGTTGATCCAAAAATCGGCCGGGTAACGCTCTTGCGCACGACGCAGTAGCTCTAGCCCGGCGTCGGACACCTTGGCCTGGCGCACCAGTGCTCCTCCCAGTAGCCCGAGCGTGGGCGCGGAGAGTTCTTCGACAGGGGCCGACCCGGTCAGTTGTCCCAGATCTTCCGACCACCTGGACAGCAAGGCGTCGCGCAGCCGATCCCGCCATGGGTCCGGATCCGCTTGGTGCGCCGCCGCCAGAAGCGGCGCCGCCTTCTGTTTCCCCTCCTCCTTGTCATCGAACACGAGTGCCTGCGCCCAGTCGTCCAGCCCGGCCGCCAGGTGCAGGCGGATCGCCGAGGCCTGTATCAGGGCCGCCGACTCCTCAGGCCTCAGTGTCTGCACGTCGATGCCGTATTCACGAAAGGCCAGCGCATACTGCGGGGCCGCCTTGATCAGATCCCAGTGGTTGATCTGTACGCTCGCTTCCTCCAGACGGATCCGGTCCAGGTCGGCCAACATTCGCACGTCTTTCTGAAGCTGCTCGGCCCGCCGCCGAAAGTCCTGGCCAACGAGGTTTCCGTTCAGCTGCGCCTCCGCCCGCCGCGCTGCGGAAATCAGTGCGGGATCCCAGGGGTCGCCCTGCCGCAGCCCCGGCTCCGCCGCCTCCAGCGCCTCCTGCAGCTTGCCCTCGGCATCGCGCTGGCGGGCCGCCCGGTCGCCCAGCACCCAGCCCACGCTGCCGACCAGGGCCGCGAGCGTCACCAGCAAGCACACCACCGCCGCCGTCACCACCGTCCGATGCCGCCGCGCCAGCTTCCGCACGCGCTGCAGAACGCTGGCACGCCGCGCCCGGATCGGCTTGTCTTCCAGCCAGCGCCGCAGGTCGTCCGCCATCTGCTGGGCCGTGCCGTAGCGCTGCCCCGGCTCCTTGGCCATCGCCTTCAGCACGATGATTTCCAGCTCCGCCGGCACGGCACGGTTGAGGTGGCGCGGCGGCCGCGGCTCCTCCTCCGCGATGCGCCGCAGCAGCAGTTTGGCGTCGTCGCCGGGGAAAGCCGGCTCCCCCGTCAGCAGCTCGTACAGCGTCGCGCCCAGAGAGTAGACATCGGCGCGCTGGTCCACCACGCACCGGCCGCCTAGCGCCTGCTCCGGGCTCGCGTAACGCAAGGTGCCCACCATGGCCCCTGTGCGCGTCAGCCGGATGTCGCTTTGCACCTGGGCCAGGCCGAAGTCCGCCACCCAAAGGCTGCCACGCGCGTCCAGCATCAGGTTGGCCGGCTTCACGTCGCGGTGGACGACGCCCATCTGGTGGGCGTGCTCCAGCGCCTCCGCCGCCTGCACGCCCAGTTCCGCAACTTGGCGGAAGTACGCCGCCCCCTGCGCCGAGTCCAGCGTCGAGGCGGCCGCCACGGTATCTGGGCAGGCGTCATCCGCGGGTGGCCGGCTGCGCCGCCGAATCACATCGGCCAGTGTGCAGCCGTCGATCAGCTGCATGGCGTAGTAGTGCAGGCCGCGCTCACAGCCGACGGCGAAGACCGGCACGATGTTCGTATGGTGCAATTGCGCCGCCGCCAGCGCCTCGTTCTGGAACCGCTGCAGGCGCCGCGGGTCCATCGCCGCCGCGAACGGCAACAGCTTCAACGCCACGCGGCGATGGAGAGAAATCTGCTCCGCTTCGTAGACGATACCCATGCCGCCGCGGCCCAGCTCGCGCACCAGCCGGAAGTCGCCGAGCGTCCCCGGGGACGTGCCGCCATCCATAGGCGCTCCTAATCCGTCGGCCCCGGACCGGCTAACCTCCGCCAACGCCTGCACTGCGGGCAGCAGTGGGCGTAGTTGCTCGGCCTGAGCCGGATGGTCCGCCAGGAACGCCTCCACGTCCACCGGCTCGCCAACCTGCAGCCGATTCACCAGCGTTTCGAGCAGTTCGGCGACGCGCTCGGCGGCGGCGTCGGACGACCTCGGGGACAGCACGCTTCCGCTCATGGCCGGTCCTCCTCGAGGTCATTCTCCAGCATACCGCGAAGCCGCTGCAGCGCGCGAATGTGGCGGACCTTGGCCGCCCCTTCCGTGACGCCCAGCACCGCCGCCACATCCCGAATCGACAACTGCTCCAGGTAGCGCAGCACCAGCAATTCGCGGTCGCGTTCGGGCAGCCGCAGCAGGGCGGCGCGGACGCGATCGCCCACTTCCTTCCGCAACAGCTGTTCGCCCGGCCCCGGCCGGGTGATGGGCAGCCGCGCGGCCATTTCCAGAACGGAGTCGTCGGGCAACGCCCCCGGCTCCTCACGGCTGACGCTGCGCTTCTGGGAATGCAGGTGCCGCCGGAGCAGCTTCAGCAATCGGTTCCAGGTCAGCTGGCGGAGCCAGGGGTAGAAGGGCAGCGGCCGCTCGCGCAGATAGGCGGACAGCTTGCGGTCGGCGTCGGCCAGCGCCTCCTGCACCACGTCGGAAGGGTCCAGCCGCCCGGCCAGCCGGCGGTCCAAGCGAACGGCGACCATCCGCACCAAACGATCGCGATGCCGTTGCAGCAGCCGCTGGCGGGCGTCGCTGTCGCCGGCCGCGGCGCGGTCCAGCAACTCGTCGGTGTTGGAGTCGTGCTGCTTCGTTGCGGCCATAAGACTAATTCCCCCATTCGGCGGAAAAGGTTACACATGATTTTCACGACCGGGACAGGCCCGTTCGCAACAATGCCCGCGGAAAGAAATGGATGATACGATCGACTCGATCTGCACGGCCTGATGGATCGAAGTTTAACGGAACGCCGCGCACGCCGCCAGCACCATCGCCGCCGTCTCCACGCGCAGGATGCGCGGACCCAACCCCACCACCGCCCAGCCCGCCGATCGCACCGCGTCCACTTCCTCGTCGGTGAATCCGCCCTCCGGCCCCACTGCCGCGACCGCTTCCCCGGCCGACGCCGCCCAGGCTGCTCCGCCGGGATGCGCGAGTACCTTGCAATGCGGTAAATCCGTTCGGCGTAAAAACTCCGCCCATGGCGTCAGCGGCTCGATCGTCATCAGCACGTTCCGGCCGCACTGCTTGCT
Organism: Gemmataceae bacterium; assembly: GCA_035546275.1. GTDB lineage: Bacteria > Planctomycetota > Planctomycetia > Gemmatales > Gemmataceae > UBA4732. The sequence goes on along the minus strand of DATKHW010000921.1, from coordinate 2,922 downwards.
CGCCTCGACTACGTACCGTTGCAGCTTGTCGAGCTTCGTCTCGCGCGGATGAACGACGCTGCGAGCGGTCTGCAAAGGGGTGAACACGGCGGCGCCCAGCTCGGTGAGCTTTTCAATCAAGAACTGGCCCCGGTCGCCCTTGGGCAGCGGCGCGGCGACATGCAGCCGATGCGGCGACTCCCGCTGCGGCGCCTCGACAGACTGCACATCGACGAGAACCGTCCGCTTGCCGACTTCGCGCACCTCGGCGGGGTATTCTCGGCCGTCGCCGTTGAAAAGACAAACCACGTCGCCGCGGCGGACGCGGCAAACGACGGCAAGATGATGCGCTTCCGGTCCCGCGACTTCTACGGGGCCGGGCGCCAGCGGACAATTGACGTAGAATCGGTCGGCCATCTTTGCTACAGCCTCCTCGCGCGTCGGTCGGCATGCGCCGCCGTCTTTCGTCAATTTACCGTCTCCTTTCCCGGCTGGAAGGAACCAGGCCCATGTCCACGTCTGTTTCCCGTCGATCATCGGCGACAGGGCATCCCACGCGGCAGCAGCTCGATGAGCTCGATGCGCTCCTGAAGCGCATGCTCGATCTGCCCGTAAACCGGTCGGAAGACGACGCAGAGGCTGCTCCGTCCGGCCCGGCCGTCGGCGCAGCGGCGACGCCTCCCGCGGCCCGGAAGCCAGCCGAGGAGCCGGCGGTCAATTACAGTACGGCGGAGGCGGAGGACGCCGACCTCAAGCCGCGCGTGGTGGCCGATGCGCCGTCTCCAGATGCCGCGTCTCCAGATGCGTCGGCGGAAAAGCCGGGCGATTGGGTCCCGCTGACCTCGACGTGGCAGCCCTCGGCCCGCACCTGGAAGCCGCTCAGCGAGGCGTGGAAAGATGCCCAAACGGCCTCCGGCCGGCCCGCTGAGTCGCTAAGCGTCGACGAGGAACCGAGTTTGGCCTCCGAATCGGCGGCCGCTCCGCCGCCGGCGGCCGCGACGCCGCCGGCATCGGTTGAGGCGCCGGCAAGCCTTCCGGCCATGAATGCTGCTCCATCGGATCTTACCGAGCAGGAGCGCGATCCGGTTCACGCGCTGAAGCGCCCTTGGATGCTGTGGCCGCTGCTGGGTTTCAACGCCGTATTCGACGCTTGCCTGACGCCGTGGGGCGCTCCGGGCCGATGGTTGCGCGGGCGCGCCGGGCGGATGGTGCTCGGCGTCGTCGGTCTGCTCGCTCTCGCCGCGGCGGCGGCGCTGGCCGCAGCGGCCTGGTTCGGTTGGACCGGCTGAGGCCTTTCCGCTAGAATGGCGGCTGTTGGTCGATTGTCGTTTCCTGCCCCACCCTTGCTTACGCATCGGGCTGGTACGGAAGCAGCCGCTATTCGCCGGAGAGGAGCATCATGTCCAGCGCCGCGCCGCCCGGTAAGACGCCGACGGCCCCCCCTCGTGAATTACAGCCCCTTCCCGCACTGCTTAGCTATCTCGTCCCCGGCCTGGGTCAGATTTATCAGGGCCGCATCAGCAAGGGCGTGGTCTTCCTCGTCTGCATCTACGGTCTGTTTTTCTACGGCATGTGGCTGGGCAGCGGCACGGTGCGGGCCGGCGAGCCGGAAAAAACCTATGCCGTCTCCGGCAGCGTCTACTTGCCCGTGGCCTCGGCCAAAAACACGCCTTTCCAGGGGCTGGCCAACGACTTGTATAACCGGCCCCAGTATCTCGGCCAATTCTGCGTCGGCGTCGTCGCTTGGCCGGCCTTGGTCCAGTACTGGCAAGCGGACGCGAAGGAACCCCTGCTGGGCCAGTTCGAGCGCACACCGACCGACGAGGCCCTCAACGCCGTTTACACCTACGGCGACAAGACGATGGACCTGGGCTGGGTGTACACCGTCATCGCCGGCGTGCTGAACATTCTGGTGATTTACGACGCCCTGGCCGGCCCCGCGTTCCTTCCTCGCAAGACCGACCCCGCCCGGAAAGCGACAGCCTGACATGCCGTTCACTCCGCTTTTCGCATATAATGTCTATCTGGTTCATCTGCCGATCCTCATCGTGGTCGTCAGCGTGGTCTATAGCGCCACGCGCTTTGAGCGCTGGGGACCGATATTGTTCGAGGCGCTGAAGTGGGGCTTGCGCTTGACCGGCTTCCTGGCGGCCGTCGCGGGAGTGTTGTGGTTGGTGAACAAGCTGTGAGCAGCCGCCATGACCGAGCCGACGGTCCCACCGAGTGGTGACGCATCTCAGGCCGCCTCCACGGAGCGGACGTTTCGGTGGCAGGCGTTTTTCCGCCGCTCGGCGGAGCCCTTGTTTGTGCTGGACCGCCGGCAGCGCCTTCTGTTCGTCAACGCCGCCTGGGAAGCCGCCACTGGAATTCCGTCCTCGGATATCTCTCTTCTGGTCTGTCGCCGGCTGCGGCCGGTCAGCCCCGACGATTCCTTGCAGGCCGTGGTGGAACACGCCTTGACGCCGCCGCCGGAGGCGCGCCAGGGGACGACGACGCGCGTCCGCCGATTGCTGCCCGGCCGCGACGGTCGCCGCTGGTGGGACGTGGATTTTTTTCCGCTGCGCCACGTTGGAAAACGGAAAGGCGCGCTGATCCTCGGCCGCATCGCGCCGGCCACGGTTGAGGAAGCCGCCGCCGCTGCACCCTTATCGGAGCGGCTGGTCGCGCTGCGGGAACAAAGGGCGCACCGCTATGGCCCGGACCTGCTGTGCGGCGCCGGGCCGGCTATGCGCCGCCTGGCGGAACAGGCGCGGCTGGCGGTGCAAACGACTGCACCCGTACTGCTGTTGGGCGAACCGGGCGTCGGTAAGCAGACGCTAGCGCGTTTCATCCATTATCAGGGACCGGCCCGCGAACGGCCGTTCGTGGCAGTCGATTGCGTCAGCCTGCCGGCGTCGGCGTGGGCGGAGATTCTTTTTGGAGCTTTGTAACCACTTTTCGGCG
>DATKHW010000920.1:0-13037 GCA_035546275.1 Gemmataceae bacterium | reverse complement strand
GTACCGGGGAGAGGGGAGAAGCTTATGGGACAGTCACTTAGTGCCTCAAAGGGCCTTCCATGACGCTCTCGACGCCTCGCCGTTCGGCCTTCACCCTGATCGAGTTGCTGGTGGTGATCGCCATTATCGCCATCCTCATCGGCCTTTTGATGCCCGCCGTCCAGAAAGTCCGCGACGCGGCGGCGCGAACCAAGTGCGGAAACAACCTGCATCAGATGAGCCTGGGGATGCTGTCCTACCACGACGTCAACCAGGCGTTTCCGCCGGCCTTCGCCAAGCCGTCCAATTACGGCTGGGCCGTGTGGATTCTGCCCTTCGTCGAGCAGACGCCGCTCTACACATCCATCAACCCGATGGGAACGACCTTGACGGTCAACAACCTCACAACGCAGGCCCTGCCGCTGTACAATTGCCCCAGCGACAATGCTCAGGTAATTAATCCGTATTTCAGCGGCTACGCCAAGAGCAATTACGCCGTCAGCGAGCAAGTCTCCGACGGCGGCTCCGCGATCTCGATCTTGTCCATCACGGACGGGACCAGCAACACCATCATGATCGGCGAGCGCGACACGATCCACCAGGTGGGCGCGCTGTGGGCGGGACGGGACACAGCGACGCCGGGCGCGAGCGTGGCGTCGGTCATCGGCCGGCCCAGCTGGCCGATCAATACGCCCTACGGCGGCGGACTGCCCTGCTGCAACGGCGACACGGCGGCCAAATGCACGCGCTTCGCCTGGTCGAGCATGCACGCCGGCAACGGCGCCAACTTTGCGTTCTGCGACGGCTCGGTCCACTACCTCCGATCGGGCATTCCAACGGACCTGAGCCAGGAGAGTTGCAACAAACCGAACCCGGCTGATTTCACCTATTTCAATCTCTATTTCGGCAGCGACGGTTTTCCGGTCAACGGCGGCGACTATTGAGCCGGCGGGGGCCGGCCGACGGGAGCCTTCACTCATGCGACCCCGATGTTTTTGGGCGGCCTTTCTCCTGTGCCTTGCGATCGCGCCTCGTTCCGCCCACGGGGACACGGTGCTGGCTTGCTTCGAGGGGGCGGACTACGGCGGGTGGAAAACGACCGGCGAGGCGTTCGGCCCCGGCCCAGCCCGCGGCGCGCTGCCCGGTCAAATGCCCGTGTCCGGCTACGTGGGCCACGGCCTCGCCAACAGCTTCTTCCACGGCGACGGGTCGGTCGGCACGCTCACATCGCCGGACTTCCATATCAACTACCGCTACCTCAACTTTCTCATCGGCGGCGGCAACCACCCCGGCAAGACGTGCCTTAACCTGGTCGTGGACGGCAAGGTCGTCTGCACGGCGACCGGGCGCGACAGCGAGCAGCTGATCTGGCGGACGTTCGACCTGTCCGGCTGGCACGGCAAGGCGGCCCACATCGAGATCGTGGACGACGAGAAGGGCGGTTGGGGGCACGTCCTGGTCGATGAAATCCGGCTGAGCGACGACAAAGCGGAACTCGGCCCGGCGTCGCGCGAAATCATGGTCGAGAAACGCGGCCTCAATCTGCCGGTGAAGAAGGGCGCCCCAAAGCGGAAGATGCGCTACCTCCTCGACGAGAAAACGGTGCGAGAGTTTGAAATTGAGCTGGCCGACGGCGAGCCGGATTACTGGGTGTTTGACGACGCGTCGGATTTCAATGGAAAAAAACTGCGCATTGAAGTGGACGACGTCGGGCCGGACTTCAAGGGTTTGGCCGCCGTCGAGCAGGGCGATGCGATTGGAGGCGGCGACGACCTGTACCGGGAGAAGCATCGGCCGCAGTTCCATTTCACCTCGCGCCGCGGCTGGCTGAACGATCCAAACGGCCTGGTCTATTCCGACGGCGAATATCACCTGTTCTACCAGCACAATCCCTACGGCTGGGATTGGGGCAACATGCATTGGGGTCACGCCGTCAGCGCGGACCTCGTCCACTGGACGGAGCTGCCGATCGCCCTCTACCCGCGTCGCTTCGGCGATTGGTGCTTCTCCGGCAGCGCTGTGGTTGATCCGCAGAACACGTCGGGCTTTCAGGAGGGCAAGGCCAAGCCGCTGGTCGCGGCTTACACCTCCACCGGCCGCGGCGAGTGCATCGCTTATAGCAACGACCGCGGCCGCACGTGGACCGATTTCAAGGAAGACCCCGTCGTCAAGCACAACGGCCGCGATCCGCGTTTGCTCTGGCATGAGCCGACGAAGCAATGGGTCATGGCCGTCTACGACGAGGCCGACGGCAAGCGCTGGATCGCCTTTTACACGTCGAGGGACCTGAAAAAGTGGGAATGCCAGAGCCGGATTGAAGGTTTCTTCGAGTGTCCCGACCTGTTCGAGCTGCCGGTGGAGGGCGGGGCGGCGAAGAAATGGGTGCTGTACTCCGGCGACGCGAAATACGTGATCGGCGATTTCGACGGTAAGACATTTACCCCGGACGCCAAAGACAAACAACAGCTCTGGTACGGCAATTTTTATGCGGCCCAGACGTACAGCAACGCGCCGGACGGGCGGCGCATCCAGATCGGCTGGGGCGACGGGATCGTCTTCCCCGACATGCCGTTCAACCAGCAGATGGCGTTTCCCTGCCGGCTGACGCTGCACCGAACCGCGGACGGTCTGCGGATGTTCGCCGAGCCGGTGCAGGAGATCGAATCGCTGCACGCCAAGAAGCATGCCCTCGCCGACCGGTTGCTGAAGCCGGGCGACAATCCGCTGGCGGAAGTGAGCGGCGATCTGTTCGACATCCGGGCCGAGTTTGAGCCGGCCGGCGCGGAGGCGTTCGGTTTCACGATCCGCGGCGTTCCGGTGGTTTACGACGCCAAGAAACAGGAAATCTCCTGTCGCAACGTAACGGCCCCGCTGAAGCCAGAAGACGGCAAGGTGCGCTTGCAGCTCCTGGTGGACCGCGGCTCGATCGAGATTTTCGGTGCCGGCGGCCGCGTCGCTTTGTCGGTGGGCGTGATTCCTGCGGACGACAACCGCGCGCTGGAAGTGTTCAGCCGCGGCGGCGCCGTGAAGCTGCGGTCGCTGGAGGCGTTCGAGATGAAGTCCGCATGGGAGGCGCCCTAGCCCGAATCCGAGGATTCTTTCCATGATCCATGCCCGTGGCGCCGCCGCCGCCGCCTGCGTCCTGCCGCTCTTGTGCGCCGGCGGCGCCGATGAAAAGGCGCAGACCGCCTGCCGCTCCGTCCACCTGCACTACCCGGCGCCGGAGGGCGTCGCCTTTTACAACGAGGTCGCCGTCGATTCATCCGCCCGCGGGACCTATTTCATGGTCTGCGGCTTCGACGTCGGATACTTCGGCATTCAGGAGTTGGGCGACGGCAAAAAGGTGATTTTGTTCTCCGTATGGGACGCCTCCGACAAGAACGACCCCAACGCCGTCGAGGAGGAAAAACGGGTCAAGGTATTGCAAAACGACGAAAAGGTGCGCGTCAGCCGATTCGGCGACGAAGGCACGGGCGCCCACTGTTTTCTCGATTACGACTGGAAGGTCGGCGAGACGTATCGCTTTCTCGTGACGGCCAAGCCCGACGACAAGCGCACGGCGTACACCGCCTGCTTCTGCGTCCCGGAAGACAAGGAGTGGAAGCGCCTGGCGACCTTTTCCATGATCGCCGGCGGCCGCGGTCTGCGCGGTTACTACTCCTTCATCGAGGATTTCCGCCGCAATCGCGTCTCGGCCGGGGAGGTTCGCGCCGCCCATTACGGCAACGGCTGGATCAAGACGAAGGACGGCCAGTGGACGGCCCTGACGCGGGCCAAATTCACGGCCGACTCGAACCCAGCTGTGAACATCAACGCCGACGTAGACGGCGATCGCTTCGTACTGGCGACCGGCGGCGCTACAAAGAACAGCGGAGCGGCCCTGGGCGACAAGCTGGATCGGCCGCCGGCGGGCGTGCCGTCGCTGGCGGTCCTGGACGGCGCGCCAGGTTGGTGACCTAGCGCAGCGTTTCAGAAATTCGTCGGTTTTTGGAGTTCGATGCACACCAGCCTGAAGCGCAAGCGAAGAACGCTCGACGGCCCGCAACAGATTCCTTCGCTTGCGCTTCAGGCTGGTGTTGTCTTCGCGATGAATTGCCGACAGACTTACGAAACGCGGCATTAGGGAGAACCGTTTCAGGGAGTGCGAGCGATGAACAAGACGTGGTTCGAGATGGGCCAGGAGGACGAACGGCGTCGCGTGCTTCGCCGACAGCTGGAAAAGCGCTTCGGCCCTTTGCCTCCTGTGACCCAACAGAGGCTGACAGAATGGCCTGCGGAGCGATTGGAACCACTACTAACTGCAGTCATCGCAGCTCAATCCCTACAGGAAATGGGTCTGGAAGACTGACAATGGGCTAGGCCCGCGGCTTGCGCCGCAGCTGCGCCGCCACGCGCCGTATCGCGCCGGGCAAATCCTTCTCCACCTGATGGCCCCACAGCCGCAGCACGCGCCAGCCGAGGCGGCGCAGTCGGCGGAAGTTGAGCCGGTCGCGGCGCCGATTGCGCTCGATCTTGCCCTTCCAGTACGGCTTCAGCTTGTCGCGCCAGAGTGGGAAGCGCCAGCCGTGCCAGAAATCGCCGTCCACGAAAACCACCAGCCGCGCCTCCACGAACACAAAGTCCGGCTTTCCCGGCAGGTCGGCGACGTGGCGCTGACAGACCCAGCCGCGTTCGCCGAAAGCCGCCGCCACGACCCGCTCCAGCGACGTGTTGCTGCCCTTGACCGCCTGCATCGTCTTGCGGCGGTCTTCAGGACTTAAGTTATCCGGCATATCCGTTCCTTGGCTGAGATCGGTGCAACCCTTCCCGCGCCAGCGCGTCCAGGCGATTCTGTTATCGGCGCAAGGGCCGACGGGCGTTCATGCCGTTGCGGCCCAGCGGTTGGAAGCGTGGTTTGCGACCGCCTATAATAAGCGCCGATGACACCGCCAGCATCCTCCGCCGTCGATCCGTCCGGCCTCGCCGTTCTCGTCAGCGGCGGGCTGGACAGCGCCGTGCTGCTCGCCGAGGCGCTGCTGACCCGTGCACCCGTTCAACCGCTTTACATTCATTGCGGCCTTTTCTGGGAGCCGGCCGAGCTGGATCACTTGCGCCGGTTCCTGGCCGCTGTGGCCGCGCCGGCGCTGCGGCCGCTGCACGTCCTGGAAATGCCGGTGCGCGACCTCTACCCGCCGCACTGGAGCCTCACCGGCGAAGGCACGCCCGGCGCCGATGCGCCGGACGAGGCGGTCTTTCTGCCCGGGCGCAACGTCCTCTTGCTGTCCAAGGCGATGCTCTGGTGTTCCCTGCACGGATTCTCGGAGCTGGCGCTGGCGCCGCTGGAGAGCAACCCGTTTCCGGACGCCACGCCGGATTTCTTCGCAGCTTTTGAGGCCGTCGTCAACCGGGCGGTCGGCGGCAGGGTCCGCGTCGTTCAGCCATATTTGCGATTGCACAAGGAAGACGTGATTCGGCGCGGCCGGGACCTGCCGCTGGAGCTGACGTTTTCGTGCATTCGGCCGCGGAACGGCCGGCACTGCGGCGTGTGCAACAAGTGCGCCGAGCGACGGCGGGCCTTCCGCGAAGCCGGAGCGCCCGACCGGACGCCGTACCACACGGAGCTGCCATGTTCAGCGTGACGCGCGAGATTCCCTTCTGCTACGGCCACCGCCTGCTCAACTACGACGGCAAGTGCCGCTATCTGCACGGTCACAACGGCCGGGCCGTCGTCACGTTGGCCGGCGCGGCGCTGGACGATCTCGGCATGGTCGTGGATTTCACGCGCCTCAAGCGCATCGTCGGCGGCTGGATCGACGAGACGCTCGATCACAAGATGCTTTTGCATAAAGACGACCCGGTATTGCCATTCTTGCGGCGTCTGGGCGAACCGGTGCACGTCCTGGACGTCAACCCGACGGCGGAGAACATCGCGCGGCTCATCTTCGATTACGCCGTCTCGCAGGACTTTCCCGTCGTCGAAGTGCGGCTGTGGGAGACGGAGTCGTGCTTCGCGGCGTACACCGGCGAACGCTGAAATCGCCTTTCCCTAGGCCGGCTCCTCGACGAAGAACCGTTAGCTTCAAAAGACAGTGGAAAAGACCGCCGCGAACGCGGATAATCATTTCTAACCCGGCTCGCACCGGGATGCTGTGACGCGACTATCGAAAACCTTGCACGGGACATGATGCCATTGTTCTTGAAGCTGGCGGCGCCGATCCTCCGGCCGCGGTGGTTGGCGCTTTTCCTCGTGCTATGCGGCGGCGCAGCCGTGGGCGGCTATTTCTGGTGGACCTGGCGCGCGACCGAAAACCTGGTTCCGCAGGCGCAAGCGGCGGCGGCCGATCGAGATTTCGATCGGGCCAAGGCTTTGCTGCAAGCGTATCTGGCGGCCCGGCCGGGCGACGGCAAAGCCCATTTCCTCTTGGCGCAGGTGTGCCGGCGGGCGCGGGCGGAAGATTTCGAGCAAGCCTATCAGGAGCTCTACCAGGCCCGGCATTTCGGTTATTCCGGAGCGGACGTGGAGCTGGAATCGGCGCTGCTGACCATTCAGGAAAAGGGTCCGAGCGGCCTGCCGCCGAAAGCCCTGCAAGAATGCCTCGATTCGCACGGACCGGAGGAAGCGCTGGCGCTGGAGGCCCTGGCCCGCGGCTGCATCGACCACAACCGTTTGGACGAGGCCAACGGCTGGTTGAACCGCTGGATCGCGGCCGCGCCCGACGACTGGTATGGGCGGCTGTGGCGCGGGGCGCTCTTCGAGTTCACCAACAACCCCGGTCCGGCCGCGGGAGATTTTGAGTTCGTCTGCGCCAAGAGGCCGTCCGATGAGGCGATCCGCTTGCGGCTCGGCGTAATGCTGTCGTTTACGGGGTCGGATTGCAGCAAGGCGCTCCGTTATCTGGAACCCTATCATCGCGATCACCCGGAGAGCGCGGAAGCTGCTGTCGCCGTCGCGCGCTGCCGACGCTTGCAAGTGCAGCTGGAGCAGGCGGCGGCGCTGCTCAAGCCGGTCCTCAACGCCCATCCGGACGACATCGACGCGCTGCTGCTCATGGCCCAGGTCGCGGCGGACGGCGGCGACGATCGCAGCGCCCTGGATTATTTGCATCGTCTGAAGCCGCTGATCCAGCGGTCGCACTCCGCGGCGTTCCTCGGGCGCCTGCGCCGGCTGGAACCAGTGGTGAACCACCTCGACGCCCCGGACCGAATGCACCATGTGTACTTGCTCACCGCGACCATACTGGGCCGCATGGGGCGCACGGAGGAGGCCAAGCAGTACCTGGCCGACGTGGACCAGATCGACGGGCTGCAAAAGGACATCGCCAAGGCGGTGGACGCCTGCAACCGCAATCCGCGGGACCTCGCCGCCCTGGAGAATGCGGGGATGCTCTATCTGAAAGTTGGGATGCCTGACGATGCAATCGACGCGCTGGAGCGCGTCGTGAAGGAGAACCCCAAGGACGTCGCGGCGCATCAGGCCTTGGCCGAGGCGCAGCGCCAGTTCGCCGAACCGGCGCGGCCGTCCCCCAACCCGCGGGAGCCATGAGCGCCATGAGCCATTGCATCCCAAGTCCGCCGCGCCCTCTCCCCGCCGGCAAACGGTCCGTTTTCCGTCTCTTGGCGCCCGGTCTGGCCATTCTCGCCGCCGGGCTGCTGGCGCTGGGTTGCTTTCATGGCGCCCCGCCGTCGCCGCAGCCGGCTCGCTCCGCCGACGATCCGCCGCCGGCCGTCCCCGAGGGGCCGCCGATCTTCCAGGACGTCACGGCCGGTACCGGCGTCGATTTTTCCTACCGCAACGGCGAGGAAGCGGACCTCTACACCATCCTCGAATCGCTCGGCGGCGGCGCGGCCCTGCTCGACTACGACCAGGACGGCCGGCTGGACATTTTCCTCGCCGGCGGCGGTTATTTCGACAAGACCGATAACACAATCAAGGGATATCCGAATCGTCTCTATCACAACGAAGGCGGCGGCCGGTTCCGCGATGTAACGGCGGAAGCCGGCCTCGACAAGCCGCTGTTTTACAGCCACGGCGTCGCCGTGGCCGACTACGACAACGACGGCTGGCCCGATCTGCTGGTGACCGGCTACGGCCGCATGGCGCTGTATCACAACAACCACGGCAAGTTTGAAGAAGTCACAGAAGCGGCCCATTTGCTGGGTCCGAATGGTCCGCAATGGAGCACATGCGCCGCCTGGGCCGACTTCGACGGCGACGGCTTTCCCGACCTCTTCGTCGGCCAGTACGTCGATTGGTCACTGGAGAAAAATCATCCGTGCCCCTACCTCGGCCCCGGCGGGGCGCCGGACGTCTGTTCGCCGACGAACTGGGGTCCGCTGCCGCCGAAGCTGTACCTGAACAACGGCGACGGCACGTTCCGCGACGCCACCGCGGCCGTCGGTTTCAAGCCCGGCAAGTCCCTGGGCGTCGTCGTCGTGGACGTGGACGAAGACGGCAAGCCGGACATTTACGTCGCCAACGACACCGTGCCCAACCAGCTCTACTTGAATAAGGGCGGCGGCAAATTCGAGGAGGTCGGCGTGCTGCGCGGCGTGGCCCTGGACGACCGGGGGCGGGCGGCCGGCGGCATGGGCGTGGACGCGGCCGACTACGACGGCAGCGGCCATTTCTCCCTGTTCGTCGCCAATTTCGTCGAGGAGGCCCACGCGCTCTACCACAATCGCGGCGGCGGCCTGTTCGATCACGCCAGCAGCCGCACCGGCGTCACGGCGATCGGCCTGAATTTCGTCGGGTTCGGCGCCAGCTTCCTCGATTACGACAACGACGGTGCCGAGGACATTCTCATCGTCAACGGCCACGTGCTCCGCCATCCCGGCAGCCCGCAGACGACGGCGCAGCGGCCGATCCTGCTGCACAACCTGGCGCCGGCGGGTCAGCCGACGGGCCGCGTGCGGTTCGAGGACATCTCGGACAGAGCCGGGCCGTTTTTCCGGGCGCAGCATCGCGGCCGCGGCCTGGCTATCGGCGATCTGGACGACGACGGTAAGGTGGACGCCGTCGTCAGCTGCCTCAACGAGCCGGCGGCGGTGCTGCACAACGCGACGGACAACGGCAATCACTGGCTCGGCGTGGAGCTGAGCGGCCGGCCCTATCGAGACGCAGTTGGGGCGCGGCTGACATTAGAGGTAGGAGGCCGCCGCCTGGTCCGGGCAGTGAAGGGCGGCGGCAGCTACCTGTCCTCCAGGGATCGCCGCGTCGTGTTCGGCCTGGGCGGCAACGCCAGGGTGGATCGGCTGACGGTGCAATGGCCGTCGGGCGCTTCGCAGACCTGGGAAGGCGATAAGCTGGCTCCCGACCGATACTGGACGCTTGTGCAAGGCGATCCCTCGCCGCAAGCGCGGTAACGCGGGAACGCGGCAAGGGAGATGGGATTCTCCGGCAATCACGTTTCAGTCTGTAAACCGCACGCGGCCCGTCTCCATCTCGTAAACGCCGCCGGCGAGCCGGAAGCGCTTCGCATCCGGCGTCGGCAACACGCCCGTCATGTCCAACAGCCGGCGCATGGACCACCGCACGTTTGCCTGCGCCGCCGCGGCCAGTCGCTCGTCCCCCTTCAGCTTGGGGTCCAGATCCTTGAGGCCGGGCTTAATGAGGTCCACCAGCTCCTCGATATACCTTGGCTCCTTCGGCGCGCCGTCGATCGCCTCCAGCGTGGCGCTCACGGCGCCGCATCCCTCGTGGCCGAGGACCACCAGCAGAGGGATTTTCAGGTGCAGCACCCCGTACTGGATGCTCCCCGCTACGTCGTCGTCGACGATATTGCCGGCCACTCGGACGACGAACAGGTCGCCCAGGCCCTCGTCGAACACCAACTCGGCGGGGACGCGGGAGTCGCTGCAGCAGAGGACCGTGGCGAATGGAGTTTGGGCTTTGATAAGGGACTTGCGCCAGTCGGCGGCTTCATGGGGGTGCTGCATTCTGCCCTCGACGAAGCGCTGGTTGCCTGCTTTCAGGCGCTCCAGCGCCTCCGCCGCGTCCACGGGAGGGGCGTCGTCAAGTGATTGATTCCGGCAGGCCGCCTCCGACCCCGCGGCGCCGCGCAGGGCGAAGGGCAGTGCGCCTGCCGTCAGCAGCAGCCGACGGCGCGTCCAACTGAGGGGTTGCATTATCTCTCCTTTGGTGAATGAACTAGCGGTTGTGCTTCCTGGCGAGTGTAACCCCAGCGCCATGCGCCCGCAATGGCCCCATGCCGCCGTGCGTTGCATCTTGCGATTCGCCGACTTGTCCTCCCGTCCAATGCCTTGCGGCCGGCCCATCCAGACGGTATCGTGCCCCGTATCGCCCCGAAGCGGCCGCCTTCCGGTGGACGAACCGCCTTGCCGTCCGGTTATCTCTTCAGAGGACGGGTCATGGCGAGCGAAGCGGACATCCCGGACGATCTCCTGGGCCGTGCCCGCGCCGGCGATGCGCCAGCGCGGGCCGAGTTGTTCGCGCGCTGCCGCGATCGGCTGCGGCGCATGGTCCGGTTGCGCCTCGACCGCCGCTTGCAGGGCCGTATCGACCCGTCCGACGTGCTCCAGGACGCCTACCTCGACTACGCCCGCCGGTTTGGCGAATGGGTCGACCGGCCGACGCTGCCCTTCTTCCTCTGGCTGCGCCTGCTGACCGGGCAAAAGCTGGTGGACCTGCATCGCCGTCATCTTGGCGCCCAGATGCGCGACGCGGGACAGGAGGTTTCGCTCTATCGGGGCGCTCTGCCGCAGGCGTCGTCGGCGTCGCTGGCCGCGCAGCTGCTGGGCCGGCTCACTTCCGCCAGCCAGGCCGCCGTGCGGGCCGAAACGCAGGTCCGCGTGCAAGAGGCGCTCAACGGTATGGAGCCGATCGACCGCGAGATCCTGACGCTGCGCCATTTCGAGATGCTGACCAACGAGGAGGCGGCCGAGGTGCTGGGCCTGCGCAAGTCTGCGGCCAGCAATCGCTACATTCGCGCGTTGAAACGGCTCAAGGACGCGCTGGGTGAATGGCCCGGCGCCGCGTGACCCGGAGGACCGCCCCATGTCCGACCTCGGCTCCGACGTGAACCCGCTGGACCTGCTGGCCGAGGAATTCGTGACGCGCTACCGTCGCGGCGAGCGCCCGTCGCTGGACGAATTCATCGCGCGCCGTCCGGACCTGGCCGACGACATCCGCGACCTGTTTCCGGGCCTTGTGGTGATGGAGGGCGTGCGGCCCGACAGGGAGGACGCCACCGGACCCTACGCCGGCGGCGACGGCTCGGCCCCAGCGAAGTTGGGGGACTACCGCATCCTGCGCGAAGTGGGCCGGGGCGGCATGGGCGTCGTGTACGAGGCGGAGCAGGAGTCGTTGGGACGGCACGTGGCGCTGAAGGTGCTGCCGGCGCACAGCCTCCTCGACCCGCAGCGGCTGCGTCGGTTTCAGCGGGAGGCGAAGGCGGCGGCGCGGCTGCACCACACCAACATCGTGCCGGTTTTCGGGGTCGGTGAGGCGAACGGCCTGCACTATTACGTGATGCAGTTCATCCAGGGGCAGGGGCTCGATGCGGTGCTGGTGGAGCTGATGGCGCTGCGGGGCGTCAAGACTCCGACGCCGGCCCATGACGGGAGTGTAAGCGCCGCAGGCTCCCTGGCGCCGCGGACGGCCCATCGCCTCTACCGTGCGGGCGACGCCTCGGCGGTGGACATGGCTCGCTCCCTGCTGACCGGCGGATTCGCCACGATGGCGGGGGCCCCGACGCCGGAGGACGACGCCTCGCCGTTGCCCGCCCCGCTCCCCGCCACATCCGGCAGCAACTCGGCGATCAATCTGCCTGGTCAATCGGACACTTCACGGCTATCGGAAACAGGCCGGGCATTCTGGCAGAGCGTGGCCCGCATCGGCGTGCAGGCCGCGGAAGCCCTGGCCTATGCCCACGCCCAGGGGACGCTGCACCGCGACGTCAAGCCGTCCAACCTGCTGCTCGATACGCAGGGGACGGTCTGGGTGACGGACTTCGGCCTGGCCAAGGCGGCGGACAGCGAAGACCTCACGCAAGCCGGCGACATCGTCGGCACCATCCGCTACATGGCCCCGGAGCGCTTCCAGGGCAAGTCCGACGCGCGCAGCGACGTATACGGCCTGGGGCTGACGCTTTACGAGATGCTCGCCTTGAGACCCGCGTTCGACGCCTCCGACCGCAACCGGCTGCTGCACCAGGTGACGCACGAGGCGCCGCCCCGGCCGCGCGCTGTGAACCGCGATGTGCCGCGCGACCTGGAAACCGTGGTACTGAAGGCGATCGCGCGCGACCCCGCACACCGCTACGCCTCGGCGGGAGAGGTGGCCGCGGACCTGGGGCGCTTCCTGGAGGACAAGCCGATCCGCGCCCGGCGTGTCGGGTTGGCCGAGCAACTGTGGCGCTGGGGCCGGCGCAACCCCGTGGTGGCCGGCCTCACGGCGGCCGTGCTGCTGCTGCTGCTCCTCGGGACGGCGGCTTCGGTCGTGGCGGCGTACTATTTCAGCCGTTTGGCTGCATCCGAGAACAAGGCGCGCGCGGACGCCGACCGGGCGAACAACGACATCGTCGCGCGGGATGTCGAGATTCGACGCCAGACCGACGAGCAGCGCGAGGAGTCCGAGCGGCTCAAACGCGCCTACGCTTTCCACGAAAGCGGCGCGTTCCACGCCGCTCAGAACGAATTCGACAAGACCCTGGCCGACTACACGCGCGAGATCGAGGAGCGCCCGGACATCGGCCGCTTCTGGTTGGAGCGCGGCCAGCTGTACCTGCAATTCTACTGCTGGCACGAGGCCGCCGCCGACTTCGCCAAGGGCTTTGATCTGCAACCGCCGGCCGACCTCGACATGTGGGTCGCACACGCCCAGCTGCGGCAATACGTCGGCGACCGAGAAGGTTATCGCCGGGCCTGCGCCGAATTGCTCGCCCGGTACGGGCAAACGCCCGACCGGGCTGTGGCGAGTGCGCTCGCATCAGCCTGCATCGCCGGCCCGGGCGCCCTGGACGATTACTCGCGCCCGATCCAGCTCCTGGAAAAAGCCGTGGCGGACGCCTCGGCCCACAATGAATCCGCGACCCCCTACAAGATCGCACTCATTTCCCTCT
>DATKHW010000919.1:0-10059 GCA_035546275.1 Gemmataceae bacterium | reverse complement strand
GTTCCGTCGCTGACGCTTCCGGCTCGCCGTCCACCAAACAAGGGACTCGCACAATGGCGAAGGAAAAAGAAGTCAATCTGAAAATCCGTCCGCTGGACGATCGCGTGGTGGTGGAGCCGCTGGAGGCCGACGAGAAGACGGCCGGCGGCATCCTGCTGCCCGACGCCGCCAAGCAGAAACCGCAGCGCGGCCGCGTCGTGGCCGTCGGCCCCGGCAAGCTTAGCGACAAGGGCGAAAGGTCGACCCTGTCCGTGGCCAAGGGCGATGAAGTCATCTACGGCCGCTACGCCGGCAACGACGTCCAGGTCGAAGGCAAGGACGTCAAGATCCTGCGCGAAAGCGACATCCTGGCGAAGGTTGTGAAATAAGTCACTCGTCATTCGTCCTTAGTCAGCAAGACAACGGACGAATGACGAATGAAGGAGATAATTGACACATGGCGAAGCAACTGCTCTATACCGACGAGGCCCGCAAGAAGCTGCTGGCCGGCGCCGACAAGCTGGCCCACGCGGTGGGCATCACGCTCGGCCCGACCGGCCGCAACGTCATCCTTGACAAGAGCTTCGGCGGACCAACCGTCACCAAGGACGGCGTCACCGTCAGCAAGGAAATCGACCTGGCCGACCCGTTCGAGAACATGGGCGCCAAGCTGGTCAACGCCGTCGCGCAGAAGACCAGCGACGTGGCCGGCGACGGCACGACGACGGCTACGATTCTCGCCCTGTCGATTTACCAGGAAGGCCTCCGCAACATCACGGCCGGCGCCAACCCGATGGCCGTCAAACGCGGCATCGACCAGGCCGTCGCGGCCGTCGTGGGCCGGCTCGACGAGCTCTCCAAGCGCATTCCCGCCTACGAAAAGGGCGGCAAGGAACAGCTCCAGTTCGTCGCCAGCATCAGCGCCAATAACGATCCGAAAATCGGGGCGCTCATGGCCGACGCCATGTCGCGCGTCGGCAAGGACGGCGTCATCACCGTCGAAGAGGGCAAGACCTCCGAGACGACGCTCGACTTCGTCGAGGGCATGCAGTTCGACAAGGGCTACATCTCGCCGTACTTCATCACGACGCAGGAGATGACCTGCGAGCTGGAAGACCCGCTAATCCTCATTCACGAGAAGAAGCTGTCGAGCGTCCGCGACATGCTGCCGCTGCTGGAAAAAGTGGCGCAGGCGGCCCGGCCGCTGCTCATCATCGCCGAGGATGTGGAGAGCGAGGCGCTGGCAGCGTTGGTGGTAAATAAGCTGCGCGGCATCCTCCAGGTATGCGCAGTCAAGGCGCCCGGCTTCGGCGATCGCCGCAAGGCCATGCTCGGCGACATCGCCGTGCTGACCGGCGGCACGTTCATCAGCGAGGACCTGGGGCTCAAGCTCGAAAACGTCCGGTTGGACCAGCTCGGCACGGCCAAGACGGTCAAGGTCGAGAAGGAGAGCACCACGATCATCGCCAATCCGGACAAGGAGCGGAAAAAGGCGATCGAGGCTCGCGTCGGCCAGATCCGCGCCCAGATGGAACAGACTGAAAGCAGCTACGACAAGGAGAAATTCAGCGAACGGCTGGCCAAGCTGGTCGGCGGCGTGGCGATCATCCGCGTCGGGGGCACGACGGAAGCCGAGATGAAGCAGACCAAGGGACGCGTCGAGGACGCCCTGCACGCCACGCGGGCGGCGGTCGAGGAGGGCATCGTCCCCGGCGGCGGTACCGCGCTCTTGCGCTGCGTGCCGGCGGTCAGGGACTTGGCCAAGGCGTCCGAAGGCGACGAGAAGCTCGGCGCCGAGATCGTGGCGCGGGCGCTGGAGAAGCCGGTGCGGACCATCGCCGAGAACTCCGGCGTGGACGGGGCGGTGGTGGCCGACGAGGTCCGGCTTCGTGGTGAAAAGAACGCGAACATCGGGTATGATGCCAACACGGGCGATTACGTGGACATGATGAAGGCCGGCATCGTGGACCCGACGAAGGTCACGAAATCGGCCTTGCAGAACGCCGCCAGCATCGCCGGCCTCATGCTTACGACCGAGGTGATGATCACCAAGATCGACGAGGAGGAGCCGGCGAGCAAGGTGGTCGGCGCGGTCCGGTAAGACTGAGCTTTCAGCTCTCAGCTATCAGCTTTCAGCCAGCGGAAGCGAGGGGGCGCCCGGCCCTCGGTTTCAGGCGCTGATCGCGGATGGCTGAGAGCTGAGAGCTGAGAGCTGAGAGCTACGCATGGCCGGCAAACGCGATTACTACGAGGTCCTGGAAGTCGCAAGGGACGCGGACGACGACACGATCAAGCGGGCCTATCGTCGGCTGGCCATGCAGTATCATCCCGACCGCAACCACGGCGATAAGGAAGCGGCCGACAAGTTCCGCGAGTGCGCGGAAGCGTTTGAAGTGCTGCGCGATCCGGACAAACGGGCGCGCTACGACCGTTACGGCCACGCCGGCCTGGAAGGGTTGAATCTGCCTCACTTCGAAGACGCCGATTCGGTTATGGACCTGTTCGGCGATCTGCTCGGTGGATTGTTCGGCGGCGGGCCGGGTCGGCGCAACGGCCCGGCCGGCGGGCGCGATCTGCAAGTCGGCGTCGAGCTGGACCTAATCGAGGCGGCCCGTGGCGTCGTCAAAACGATTCATCTGCGGCGCGACGAGGCCTGCAACGACTGCGGCGGCAGCGGAGCGCGGCCGGGTTCGCGGCCGGCGACGTGCCGTCGCTGCGGCGGGCGCGGCGCCGTTGTGATGGGCCAGGGCTTTTTCCGCATTCAGCAGACTTGTCCCGGTTGCGGCGGCCGCGGCGCCGTCATCACGGATCCCTGCCACCGATGCAGGGGCGCCGGGCGCGTCGAGGTGGAGCAAGAAGTTCCTCTGCAAATTCCTGCCGGCGTGGATAACGGCATGTCGATCCGCCAGGACGGCTACGGCGACTTCGGCCGTCGCGGCGGCCCGCCGGGCGACCTCTTCGTCGTCATCAAGGTTCGCAAACATCCTCTGTTCGTCCGGGACGGCCTCGATCTGCACTGCGAGGTGCCGATCACGTTCAGCCAGGCGGCTCTCGGCGGCGCCATCGAGGCGCCGACGCTGGAAGGCAAGGTCGTTCCCTGCACTCTTAAGCGCGGCGTACAGACCGGCGACGAGGTCCGCATCCCCAGCCTCGGTATGCCGAACCTGACGCGCGACGGCCGCAACGACGGCCGCAAAGGCGACCTCGTGCTGCATCTGAAGGTCGTGACGCCCCGCGCGCTCACGAAGCGGCAAGAAGAGCTGCTGCGGGAATTGGGCGAAATCGACGGCGTCAACGTGCCGGCGGAGCGCAAGAGCTTTCTGGACCGGGTCAAGGCGTTTTTCACGCCGCAAACTCCGGCGGAAGGCCAACCCGGCAAGAGTTGAGCCGTCGCCGGCACGATGAATGCACCCCATAAGCGTGGGGCCCCGGCCGGATTGAGACGGAGAAACGCGATGGCGGATCCCAACAGTAAAACAGCCACACCCGACGGCCCCGCCGCGGCCGCAACCGAGATGGACCAGCTGCGAGCTAAGCTGACGGAAGCGGAGCAGGCCCGCGACCAGAATCTGGACCTCGCCCGGCGGACGCAGGCGGAATTCGAGAACTACCAGAAGCGGTCGCAGCGCGAAAACGCCGTCGCCCTCCGCTACGCTCAGGCCCCGTTGGCGTTCGACATTCTCACGGTACTGGACAATCTTGACCGCGCCGTCGAGGCGGCTCAGAAAGCCGGCGAAACCGGCCCGCTGGTGCAGGGCGTCGCCATGGTACAGTCGCAGATGCTCGACGTGTTTCGCCGGCACGGCGTCACGCGCATCGAGGCCATGGGAGAGCCGTTCGATCCGAACCTGCACCAGGCGGTCATGCAGCAGCCGTCGAAGGGGCAACCCCCGGGGACGGTCCTGCAAGTGCTGGAACACGGCTACCGAATTCATGACCGCGTCCTGCGGCCGGCCCGCGTCATCGTCTCGACCGCGCCGGCCGATGCGAACCCGACGAAAGAGGATTAACACATGCCAACTTACGAATATGAATGCGAAGCGTGCGGCCATGCATTCGACGAATTCCAGTCGATGTCCGAGCCGCCGCTGACGAAATGCCCCAAATGCGGCAAGAAGAAGCTGACCCGGTTGTTCGGCACCGGCGCTGGCGTCATCTTCAAGGGTTCGGGTTTTTACGAAACCGACTACCGCAGCGAATCGTACAAGAAGGCCGCCAAGGCCGATCAGGAGGCCGCCAAGCCGGCCGACGCCAACGGCAAGGCGGCCGATACGACCGGCAAGAAGGGAACGTCGGACGCACCGGCGGCGTCCTCTGGAGAAAAGGGCAAAAAAAGTGGGGCGAAAAAAGCCAAGTCCGGGGACTGACCGGCCGATGATAAAAGCGTCCTGCCCGATCTGCGATAAGAGGATGGAGGGCGGGAGGTTGGCCGAGGCGCCTTATCTGCCGTTTTGCAGCGCCCGCTGCAAACAGATCGATCTCGGCCGGTGGCTGGGCGAAGCCTACCGCATCCCCACAGAGGACCAGGACGGTCTTTTGGAGGGAGAGGAAAAGGAAGTCCCCTAAGCCGGCCGAACGCTCGGCCGTTCCCATAGAGAAGAGGCGCGGCGAACAGCTGCGCCTCTCTTTATTTCCCTTCCGCCGGCTCAGCGCTGAATGAAATCCACCGACTCGCTGGCATTCTCCTCCCGCGAACGGCGGCAGTCGCTTTTCCTCCGGTGTTTCCGCGCGGCTTCCAGGACGGCGACGATTTCCTCGGCCGACATGCCGCGTTGAATCATCTCCATTTTGAGGGTGTAGTCCTGAGCGTCGCGTCGCGCCTTGGTCCAGCAGTGGGCGATGATGGCGACGACCGGAATGATCGTGGCGGGGGCGAAGACGAGGAACACGGGGTTGTTCAGCAGTTCCCACACGGGGAGATCCTCCACAAAGGGGCGGCCGGGCCACGCAAGGGCGTTTTCTTTTGATTCGATCGAAGCTGAAGAGCATTTTAACGCGTCGATCGGAAAAACCGAAAAAAACTCTCACCGCGGAGAACGCGGAGAGCGCAGAGAAGGACCCAGACCGAGGCCGCCAGATCCGTCTCCATTTCCCTCCGCGCTCTCTGCGTTCTCCGCGGTGAAGAAGGATGCTCGCCCCCAAAGACGATTTTCCGGCTTCAAGGAGCGTTCAAGTGCTTCTCCGCTTCGTCGCGACGGCGGAGGAGGTCCGCATTGGCCGGATCGTCTTTGAGCAGCCAATTGAGATGGAAGCGGGCGGCGAACCAGGCCTTGTCGGCTTCGGCGTCGGCCGCCTGAAAGAGATGCCATTTCCGCGGGTCGGGGGGCCGCTGCCAGTCGCCGCCCTTGGCTTCGAGCGTCCGCCCATGCTGTTCCCATTGGTCCTTGGTCAGGGGGCGCAGCGTCCCTTGTTCCGTGAAGTCCTGGCCAGTGCGTACGAGGACCCAGGCCCGCAAACGGTCCGGATCCACGTTATCGCTGACGGATGGGAAGCCGACATCCCACAGCTGGTCGATCCTGTTATCCCTGTTGAAAAAAATGAGCGAAAGGACATCGGGGGCGGCCTTCTGCGCTACCCGTTGCAGTTCCGCTGCGGTGGCGGTGTCCCACAACCGCGTCTTGTCCCCGTGGGCGGTGACGACCGTGCGGCCGTCGGGGCTGAACGACGCCGCAAGCACCACACCGTCAGCCTGCAGCCGTAGCAGTTCTTTTCCGCTGGCGACCTCCCACAGCCGGGTGGCAAAGTAGCGGTCGCCGGTGACAACGGTGCGGCCGTCGGGGCTGAAAGACGCCGCATCAACGAAGCCGTGATGCGGGAGCCGCACCAGCTCCCTGCCGCTGGTAGCGTCCCATAGCCGGGCGGTGTTGTCCCAGCTGGCGGTGACAACCGTGCGACCGTCGGGGCTGAACGACGCTGCACGGACCCGATCATCATGCTTTAGCTGATGCAGTTCCTTTCCGCTGCGGGCGTCCCACAGCCGGGCCGTCTTATCATCGCTTCCGGTGAGGACCATGCGGCCGTCAGGGCTGAACGACGCCGCTTTCACCATGTCGTCATGCTTTAGCCGCTGCAGCTCCTTGCCGCTGGCGGCGTCCCATAGCCGGGCGGTCTTGTCATCGCTGGCGGTGAGGACCGTGCGCCCGTCAGGGCTGAACGACGCCGCATTCACGTAGCCATCATGCCAGAGCCGTTGCATCTCCTTTGCGCTGACGACGTCCCACAGGCAGGCGATACCATCAAAGCTGGCGGTGACGACCGTGTGGCCGTCAGGACTGAACGACGCCGCTTGCACCTCACGGTCATGCGTTAGCCGTTGCAGTTCCTTTCCGCTGGCGGCGTCCCACAGCCGGGCGGTCTTGTCCCAGCTGGCGGTAACGACCGTGCGGCCGTCGGGGCTGAACGACGCCGCAGTCACCACAGCGTCATGCCAGAGTGCGACATCAGAGAGGCCAAGGCCCAAAAACTCGATCTGGTGGAGGTACCCCAAGCGCTGGGAATCCTCCAGCGGCGCCAACTCGCGCGGCACCAATTCGTAGGCCTGTAGTTTCCAACTGAGGCTGTCACGAAAGTTGCCCGCGCGGTACTCCGCGTCGCTGCGACCGGCGGCGATGCGAGAGGAGAACAGGAGTTGCCGCTTCGCCGTCTCGTAGTTCTTCTGCGCCGTGCCCCACGCGCCCAGCAGCATCACGAACGCCGTCGTCACCACCGCCGTCAGCAGCAACAGCATCCCCGCCGCCACGGCCAGCGGCGTCCGGTAGCGACGGATCTGTTTCCCTAGCACATATACCAACGACGGCGGCCGCGCCCGCACCAGCTCGCCGTCCAGGAACCGCGCCAGGTCCTCCGCCAGCTCCAGAGCCGTTCCGTAGCGCCGGCCCGCCTGCTTCTCCAGACACTTCAGACAGATCGTCTCCAGATCGCGCGGCGTTTTCGACTGCAACTGCCGCGGCGGCACGGGGTTGTCCGACACCACCTGCATGATCGTGTCCAGGTCGGTCGGGCCTCGGAAGGGCGGCCGGCCCGTCAGGCACTCGTAAAGAATCGCCCCCAGCGCATACACGTCGCACGCCGGCCCCATCTCCGCCGTCTTGCCGCCCGCCTGCTCCGGCGCCATGTAACTCGGCGTGCCCATCACCGCCCCGGTCTGCGTCCCGCCCGCCGCGTCCAGCTTCTTCGCCAGGCCGAAATCGGTGATCTTCGGCGTGCCGTTCTCCGCCAGCAGCACGTTGGCCGGTTTCAGATCGCGGTGGATCACCTTCTGCTGGTGGGCGGCGTGAACGGCCCGCGCCAGCGTCTCCACCAGCCCCGCCGCCTCCTTCGGACGCAGGGGCGTCGCGGCCAGCTTCTTGTCCAAGCTGCCGCCAGCGCAGAACTCCAGCGACAAGAACGGCAAGCCGCCGTGTTCGCCGACTTCAAAGATCTGCACAATGTTCGGGTGCTGCAAGCGCGCGACGGCCTCCGCCTCCGTGCGGAAGCGGGCCAGGTCTGCCTCACCGGCGTGGCCGCCCGCCAGGATCGTCTTCAACGCCACGATGCGATCCAGCTGGACGTGCCGGGCTTGGTAGACGACTCCCATGCCGCCGCGGCCCAGCTCGCGCAAGATTTCGTAACCGGGCACAGCGATGGAAGGACCGGCCGCGTCGGAACGGGAAACAGTCGCCTGTTCGGATGGCGGCAGCTCCGGCGGGATCGTCGCGGCTTCGTGGATGGGGGCAGGGTCGGCGTTGGATGGATCGTGCGATTCGTTCATCGGGCGCCTCGGCGATGAGTGAGGGCGGAGCGCCCCGGAAACCCCGGTCGAGGGGGGCGCCCGGCTCGCATTGTAGCACCTCGCCTTGCTCTGTCTTCCTTCCTGATCTACAATTTTCTCGTTTAGGCCCCAGCAGAATCAGTCGCCGCCCAGCGCGAAGCGCCCTTCGCGGAAACTGCCGTTCTGCCACTGGGACGGATCCCATGGGGCGTTTCGTGCAATGTTGCAGTTGCTTCCGGAGAGTTGGAAAAATGCGCAGCTTGTGTTCCCTGCTCGGTCTGCTTGTGGTCGCCGCCGGCCTCGCCGCCGTCGCGTCAAAGAAAACCCTCACTGAACCTCCCGCGCGGCCTCGTGATCCGGGCCGCTCTCTCATACCTCGCGGCCGACTGCTGATGATGACCGGCCACGATTTCCACGTGCGGTTTTCGCTCAACTGAGCCGGTCCGGTCCCATCGCCCCCCTGAGATGTCTGCAAAACGCCGCAGCGCCCGGTCCGGCGACCTTTTCGTTTTGGCTTGATCCCGCTGTCGCTTCGGGACGGCGTTTCGTGAGCTAGAATTGGTTGTATAGTTTGAAAAGCGGCCTGACGGCCATGACGCGGCGGCAACCCGCGCATACGCATCGAGTCGCTTTGCCATCGAGAGACAACGGCCATGCCGATCGCCGCCTGGGCGCGCCTCCTTCGCCTGATCCCTGCCAAGGATCAAGACGGCCTGATGGTCGTGACTTCCAACCACACTGAATTCGCCGTCCAGGCGATCCTCCGCTTGGACCACGACTTCCTCATCATCAAGGGCCGTCTGGCCGGCAGCCAAGAGGCCGGGCGCGTTTTCTTTATCCCGTATAAAGAGATCGATCATATCGGTTTTTACCGAGCCGTCAAAGAGCCGGAATTCAACGAAATGTTCGCCGGCCTGGACGCGCCGCCGGTGGAGTCCGCCGGGACGGCCGCCGAGCCGGAGTCGTCGAAAACGCCGATGAAGTCGGCTGTGCTGGAACGCTTCCGTTCGCGCTCCGCGACCGTAATCGCGCCGAGTCCCTTGGCGCCCCGCCCACCGAGCGGCTCCGTTCCCACGCTGCCCCCCGGCGACCAAAAGGCGGAATAGGCGACGCCCCACGCCTTGCCGGCACTTACCGTCCCGTTATAATGCCCTTTTGGTCGAAACGCCGTCCCGCATGGGCCGATGGTGGAGAGGATCGATGCCGCACACGCGCAGCGCGAAAAAGAACCTGCGGAAATCCGAGAAGCGCCGGCTGCACAACCGCACCGTCAAGAAGGGCATGAAGGCGGAAATCAAGCGCTTCACGGCCGCCCTGGAGGGCCCTATCGAAGAGGCGCAAAAACAATTCAGCCTGGCCTGCAAGAAGCTCGACAAGGCGGCCGCCAAGCGCGTCGTCCATCCCAACCTGGCGGCCCGCAAGAAATCGCAGCTGGCCCGCGCCCTGCACGCCAAGCAGGCCGCGCCGAAAGCGGCTCCCTGAGCCGTCGCGATCGGCCGGTCATCGGTAGTCGAAGTCAACGGCGCAGCGCCCGTCTGGCGGAATCCGCTCGGTTCCAGCCTTTCTTGCGATCTCCCATCCACCCGGATTCCCCCGCGAACCACTGACCGCGCCCACTTCCTTTTCGTAGGAAGACTGCGGTAGCACGGTAAGATCGCCGTCGCCCAGCCGGGGACGGACGGAAGCCATTGCATTATGGACATCGACAGCATCCAGAACGCGCCGACGACGCAGCCGGTGCAACGGCCGGTGATGAAGGCGTCGCCGCCGCAGCCGATCACCGGCCTAACGCCGCCGCAGCGGGCTGAGGCGATCATCCGCGAAGTTCGACCGTCCGCGGCCGCGCATCCCGCCTTGAGCGGCCCGGCCCAGATGCTCATCAGGACGGTCATCCTGGCGCCGCTAGGCTGGCTGCTGCTCGCGCCGCTTTTTCCGCTGAAATTCCTCCCCTTTATCTGCAAACGCTACACGCTGACCAACCGGCGGCTAATGATCCGTCGCGGCCTGGCGCATCCACGGCCCACCCACGAGATCGCGCTGACCGACATCGACGACGTGCGCGTGGAACCTGAAAGCCATAATTCCTTTTACCGATCCGGCACATTGGAAATCCTGTCGCAGGGCAAGATCGCGCTGCGCCTGGTCGGCGTGCCGCAGCCCGAAGCGTTTCGACACACCGTGCTGAACGCCGTCCGGGCGTGGGCGCCCGGCAAGGCGCCCGGCGCGTTCGTCCCCGCTAGCGCCAAGACCGCATGATCCACAAGGTAACGCTCGTGCAAGGCGGCGGCATCGGCCTGGACCAGGTCCCGGCCGTGAAGCGGGTGCTGTCG
>DATKHW010000918.1:0-24996 GCA_035546275.1 Gemmataceae bacterium | reverse complement strand
TGAAGGCCTCTTTTGTTCCGGCGCAGAACCGGCAACCGCGGTGCCCTGCGTGCGTGGAATTCACGCCCTCGTTTCCATTGTCTTTTTCCTTTGTGATATCTGCAAAGCCGATGGACGTGCCAGCCGTAAGTTGGCCGCATAAGAGAACTTACGGAAACATTCAGAAAACGCGCAAACTAAGCTAGGCAAAAAGCTTGTGCATCGTACAATTGTCCACTATCGCACCAGTAACCAGAAAACGGGCCCGTGCTATGTCGGCCGCGACGAAGCTGCAGTCCCTCTCCTGGGACTTCCCCGACGCCAGGACGGGCGACGGCGCACATGGCATCCACCCCTACCCTGCCAAGTTCATCCCGCAGATACCGCGGAACCTCATCAAGCTTTTCCATCCAGGAGATGACTCGGCGATTCTGGACGTGTTTTGCGGCTCCGGCACAACACTGGTCGAAGCAGCGGAAGCCGGCCTGCCAAGCATCGGCATCGACCTCCATCCGCTCGCCACGCTGATCGCCAAAGTAAAAACCACCCCGCTGAACGAGAAGCTCGCATCGGTAGCCACGACCGTCGCCGCGGCTGCCCGCACCAGGCTAGCGGCCGGCGGACTAGCCATCCCCCCTATCCCGCGGATCGACCACTGGTTCAAGAGGCATGTTCAGGAAGCGTTAACTGCGATCCTGGCGGAACTTTCCGAAGTCAACAACCAAGATGCCGCGGACGCGCTGCGTGTGGCGTTATCCAGCATCATCGTTCGGGTTTCTAACCAGGAAAGTGACACGCGATACGCCGCCGTGCAGAAGGACATACAAGTCGAAACCGTATTCAACGCCTTCGAGCGGGCCGCACATTTGATGGGGACCGCCTTGGCAAGTGTGGGTACAGGCCTTTTCGCCCAACGACCGAGAGTAAGCATCGTCACCAAAGACCTGATGATGATCCAACCCGACGAGGTGGGAAAAGACATCGGTCTAGCGATCACCTCGCCGCCATACCCGAACGCATACGAATACTGGCTCTATCACAAATATCGTATGTACTGGCTGGGAATGGATCCTATTGCAGTCAGACAGGCGGAAATCGGGGCGCGGGCGCATTACTTCAAGAAGAACCACCCGACAGAACTGGACTTTGAAAAACAGATGCAGCGGTGCTTTTGGCTGCTAGCAAGCGTGATGCGCCAGCGTGCCTACGCGTTCTTCGTGGTCGGCCGGTCGATCATTCACGGGCGAGAAATCGACAACGAAGCGGTCCTTACACGAGCAGCCGCAGCCCATGGATTCCAAAAGGCCGCCTCCATCGAGCGAAAAATCGCCCTGACCCGCAAGTCCTTCAACCTTGCTCACGGGACGATCAACCGGGAGAGGATCGTGGCGTTCGTACTGGAGGGCGAATGAAGATGGTTCGACTCCTCTGGCATGATTACCGTTACTTTCCTTACGAGCGCGGCCTCGCCAAGAGGGAAGCCCGGGCTCTCTTCGGGAGGGCTCCTCAGGAGGATCCAGACGGTCTCGCCCTCCAAGGCGCATGCGAATGCGAAGACGCGCCCTCCAGGCTCACCTACTTCAAAGCCGCGCTTGCGGGCCAAGTCCTCGTCGTCCCCGACCAAGCCAAGTTGGAGGCTACCGGCAACGGCAATGGTTCGGCCTGGGAACCAGCAAGACAACCGATCCCAAGCCTCCATCGCCAATGCACCCGCTATTCCGCTCACGGCTTACATGAATACCGCGGCAAATTCAATCCCCAAGTTGTCCGGGCAATCGGCAACCTCTTGCGCCTGGAACCAGGCGCATGGGTGCTTGACCCGTTTTGCGGATCAGGAACGACGCTGCTGGAAGCAGCGCACATCGGCTGGAATGGGCTCGGCGTAGACATCAACCCTCTTGCGGTGCTAATTGCGAACGCCAAAATCGCCGCCTTCAATGCATCACCTGATGAGTTCGACCGCGAGTGCGAGGCACTGGCGAAGCGCCATGATGCCGCCGTAGACGGACTGGATTGCCAGGAACATCTTCCGGAGCACGGTTACCTCCAGAAATGGTTTCCGCTGCCCGTGCTGCGCAAACTCAACGCAATCCTGCATGCCATAACAAGCACGCGCCCCGCACCACTCCAAGACGTGTTCCGGGTTATCCTGAGCGACATCATCCGTGACGTGTCATTTCAAGACCACGCCGATCTCCGAATCAGAAGGCGCAAAGACCCTGCCCAGGATTATCCCGCGGTGGAGCTATTTCTCGAAACCCTGAGAGCGAAGGTGGCGTCGGTCGTTCGGGCCAGGAAGCACATTCAGCCCAAGGAAGGTGCCATCCAATACGCCATATTCGGAGACACAAGGGACATTTACTCTGTTACGTGGCCCGTAACCGCACGGAGAAGATTCCAGGCATTCGACGCCGCGATCACTAGCCCGCCCTACGCAACAGCAATGCCTTACCTGGACACGCAGCGGCTGAGCTTGGCGATCCTTGGCCTCATCGAATCACGCGAACTTCGCCACGGCGAGAAGCGCCTTATTGGGAACAGAGAAATACAAGACAACGAGCGTCTGTATTTGGAGGAAGAGCTGCGGACCAACGCCGCACAACTGCCCGAAAACGCAAGCCGCTTCTGCCGCCATCTCCTTGCGCTGGCCGACGATCCGAAGCATGGCTTCCGGCGCAGAAACGTACCTGCTCTCACATACAAGTATCTGGCGGACATGGGGAGCATGTTCGCGTCCACCCACAGGGTCATCAAAGCCGGGGGCGGATACGCTCTGCTCGTGGGCAGGAATTCGACTACGCTCAAGGGGAAACAGGTCCTTATCGACACGCCCGCCCTGCTTGCGGACGTTGCCCAGTCCCGCGGCTGGCGCCTGGAGGAAACCCTGACATTCGAAACTTACCACCGCTACGACGTTCACCAGAGCAATTCGATCCGCGAAGAAGCTCTAATCATCCTCCGTGCCAACTGACAATCCCTTCACCAGGTCGGAGAAACTCCGGCCGGCAGCCGGCATGCTCCGTTACCGACGCGCTGCCGCGCATTCTGCGCGGCCGCAAACAGTTGTTCCGCCTGGAGGAACAGAGGTGAGCCGGGTTGAAGGAAGCTCAGGCGAAACTCCGGGGCAGCCGGAGTTGGCCATTCAAGGAGAGCAAACTCGCGTGCTGACGGTATCGGAAGACCCGCCAGAGCGATCCGCGCACCAAACTCCCTTACGGCGGCTGGCACAGGCATTCGGATGTCTTTATGGCCCGAGCTTCCCGGCTCGTATCCATACGCCATCACGTTCGTTTGAGCCGGATCCATGGCCAAACTTCTGCTCCGACCCAAATAGCGCACGGCCTGTGTGAATTCAGCGCGAGGCCGATGAGCGTGTTCCCGCCGGCCCCAAATGCCGAATCTCAGAGTCGACGCGGTGGGGACCGGGATCGTGATGTTCGTAGTCCCCACCCCGCCAACGAATATCCGAGCAGTGTCACGATTCAGCCGGAGAACTATGCCCACAGCACCGCCAGGCAGCGCGGCGCCCGAAAGGGCCAAAGCATCGTGCGTGGGGCCCGTAGCGCCTGGAGCAAAGAGCAGGTGTGGAGGGTAGCCGGCGCGCGGCACAGAAACAGGTGCCGCGACCACAGGTGACGGCGGCGGAGGCGCCGTACGAGTTGCCGCGGACCTGCGACGGAGCCGAGGAAGGCTTACCAGTGGGCGCAGGCGCGGGCGCGCCCGCCCGGCCGCACCGCCAGTCCCCGCTCCTGGCGGAGTTGGCGGCCGCGGACGAGGTGCCGACATTATCAGGCCGTCCGCCACGAGCTGGTCTACGTCCGCAACTTCATTAACTCGTGTCAGCCCAGCACGGTTTGTCGAAAACCACTCATCCACCGCAGACGCGATCCCGTCCAGTACCGCAGTCGAGTCGCGGTTCCTCGTGTCGAGGAGGATCCCCGCTTCGACGTTGCGCCCAGAGTGCGCAGGAGGAGTAAAGTTGGCTGACCCTATATAGGCGCATTGGCTCCCGTCAGCCCGGAGGAGGTGGTATGTTTTCGGGTGATAAAGTGCATTGTCGAAATTGACCACGCCGAGTCCCCCGTTTGACCTTGGAAGCCCGAGCAACTCGACCAGGACGAGCACATCCTCTCGAAGCGTTTCGCCCGCGTTTGAGCCGACTAGGATCTTTACAGGTTGGTTTTCAGCGGCCAGCCTGCTCAGCACCGTGGCAAAAAGGCCCAGCGCATCCGCCGAATAATAGCCTGCCTGGCAGCGTACAGCGACAACGTCCGGCGTCAACTCGGTTTCCAGCCACGTAGCGAGGGCTTGGTCGGGGGTGCGCGCACCGGAATCGATGTACCGCATGTCTTGCCGCCTCAGGGCATCACTGCCATCCGTTAACAGGCATTATCATCGCCCGTGCCGACCCCCGCGCCAAGGCCGTACAGACGGGAATCAGCTCTGGCCGGCATGTTCCCTCACCGGCGCTCATGACCCACTTATCCTATCCATATTCACGCTGGTACACTCGGGGTGTGTGCGCAGGGCCCGCGAAGCGAAAAAGCGGACATCGAGAAAGCAAAAGGGGACGCCTCGAATCGACCTGTTGAGTATCTACGATATCCCTCTTTGCTTTCCCCCTTTTTGCCCGAAATGCGACCTATCCTTTCCCCGAAGCCCCCGCGGCCCATTGCCTCGCCCCCGCGTTCGCGCATTGGATTCAGGGCTGGTCAACGCAACGCGAGATCCTGGTCAATACGCCGCCCGCAGCTCGCCGCGCCTGCGTCGCTCGAACCAGCTGCCGTCGATCCCCTCGGGGCGAGCGTTGCCGCCTGGCGGCCGCCGGGATCGCAAGTTCGGCAAATCATCCGGGATGCCGAGGATGTGCCGCAAGGCGCGCTCCGTCTGCGGGTTCGGCTGGTTGACGAGTTGGTCCATCAGATCGAGCAGAAAGCGGCGAAACCGGACCAGCGCCGGACGATTCAGATGGTACAGGTCGCATAGCATACGGCCATCGCGCGTCAGCGCCTCGAGCGTTCCATGCGCACGCATCCGCAGGTGCATGGCCGGCGCGACGGTCGACGGATCGAATGGCAACGGTTCTTCGCGCCGGCAGGCGTTGCACATCAAACAGCTGCAGAGGAGATTATCGCAGTCGCCGGCGCGTTCCGCAGAAACCGAACGCGCCTCCCTATGCTCGACGCCGAACAAATCGGAGCCGTTAGGCTCCCACAACTCGCGGCACAGGCAGGACACGCAGCGAAAGCAGAACTCGTCGCGCAGCCAGGCCTTGTACAATCCGTCGTTCACGTACCCGCGCGGGCCGTGTCGGCGCCGGTGCGGCAGGGCGGGGTAGTGAAAGACGGTTGCGGCCGCAGCGCGGAGCGCATCAGGGAGTTGCGGCGGCGTCGGCATCGTGGATGAGGGAGCGCACGTGTTCCAGCCGTCGGCGGTCGTACGGCTCCAGGAGAGCCGCCGCCGCGGCCTGGAGCCGGGCGAGTTCCTGTTCTTCCGTCTCGCTCAGGCCTGCTTCGCAGCGCTTGCGAATCAAGGCCGTGCGGCGGTTGTTCAGCTCAATCCAGGCGTCGGCGTCCTCGGGAGACTGCGAGGCGTTTGCGAGAATGGTCAGCGCCCACTGCTGCACCGAAAGTCGGCGCGCCGCCGCCTGGGCGCGCAGCCGCCGGGCCAGTTTGTCCTTCACGGTGATCGTAAGTGACATGATGACGCCGCCTCCCAATGCCTTTCCCACCAGTATAGCCGATCCGAAAAGCAAAAGGGAACATCGCGACTTAATCGGTTGCGTATCCTCTATATCCCCTTCGGCTTTTCCATCGCTTCTCATCCCCTTTTTGCCCGAAATGCGAGCTATCCTTTCCTCAAAGCCCCCACGGCTCTTTACCTCGCCCCCGGGAAAGGACGGACCAATGCTCTTCGCCGAATCACAGCCCAACGCGCTCGTGCTCTTCCCACTGATCTTCGGCCTGACGGTCGCGTTCCTGATCGGCGACATCGTCGGCCTGCTGCCGTTCTTCATCGCTCGGTGGAAGCGGCGGCCCGGAATGGCCGCTCTGGCGCTGGTTTCCTGCGGCGTCTCCGCTGTCGTCTTGTTGCCGCTGTGCCTCGTCGTCGCCGTCGGGTTCACCGTCACGGCGCTGGTCATGGGCCGACGCGACGTGAGCCGCGACCTGGCGCGTCAGGCCGACGCCGTGTACCGCAACGAACGCGCCCAGGGCGGAACCGCCGGCGCGGTCAACCTGTCCTCCGCACGCTACCTGGAGCATTAACGCCGCATGTCTCCGGCCAGTTGATCTTGCCCGCTGGACGCCGGTTGGATATATACCTTGGCCTCCCAAACGATTCCGTGGGCCGAGGACGATGACCATGTCCGGCGAGCGCTCCGCGGCTGGCCGCCCCTGTCCGGTCGTGTTCGCGCCTGGCGTCGCCTTCACCGTGTTTCTCGATCCCACGTTCGACGACCCGATCGACGCCGCCTTCGCCGCCGGCGAGTTCAACGCTCGGCATCTCTGCGATCTGGTGCTGCGCCTCAGCCGGCGCGGCGGCCGCGTCCTGGACCTCGGCGCCCATCACGGCACGATTGCGCTGACCGCGGCCGCGGCCGGCCGACACGTGCTCGCCGTCGAGGCGTCGCCGCGCAACGTCGAGCTGCTCCGCCAAAGCGCGGCGGCCAACGGGTTTGATTGCTTGAAGATCGTTCACGCCGCGGCCGGCGCCGCCGCCGGCGTCGCGGACTTCACCTCCTACGGCCCCTGGGGCCACGTCGGCAAGCCGCAAGTCAACGTGGCGCCGGTCCCGGTGCGCGTGGCGGCCGTCGACGACCTGCTGCAGGAGGTCGGCTGGGATACGGTGGACGTCATCAAGATGGACATCGAAGGGTCGGAGCCGGCGGCCGTCGAAGGCATGAAACGCCTCCTGTCCCGGCCCGACGCGCCCGCCCTAATCTACGAATGCAACGCCGCGGGCTTGGCGACCTTCGGACGAACGGTGAACGAATTG
Source organism: Gemmataceae bacterium (assembly GCA_035546275.1). GTDB lineage: Bacteria > Planctomycetota > Planctomycetia > Gemmatales > Gemmataceae > UBA4732. The sequence goes on along the minus strand of DATKHW010000918.1, from coordinate 18,021 downwards.
AAAGCGGAGTTGGCGCATCTTGGTTATCAGAATTATTGGATCGAACCGTCCGCGCAGCTGCCCTTCTTTCGGCGCCAGGCGGTTCGGATCGCTCGGCGGCTGGGCCGCGGCGCGATGCGGTCGTCGGGCGGGTGCCTGACGCCGGTCGAGGCGGCCGATCCTCAGCCCGAGTTCTGCGTCGATTATCTCGCGGTCAAGCGTCGGCCCGCCGGCCTGGGGTTCGCCTGGTGGGTGCGACCGCCGCTGAGCCGGGAAGAAATCGTCGCACGCGTCGTGCAAACCTGTTCCGATTCGCCCGCGCCGCAGCAATGCGTCTACCTGGCGCAGATGCTGGCCGCCTGGCCCGCCTGGCTGCGCGACGACGATCGCATCCGTCGGGCCGTGGACGGCTTGTTCTCACAGGGCCTGCCTGGATCGGCGCCGCCCCCTGTTGAGGATGCGGACCAGCGTTGGCGCCGCGGGGCGTGAGCCGCGATTTTCCCTCCCCTTTAGAAGTCGGCGTCCAGCACGATGCGATAGCGCGCCTTGCCTTCGTGGAGACGCTGAAACGCCTCGTTGATTCGGCTCATCGGAAAATGCTCGGTCTGCGGCGTGACGCCGTGGCGCGCCGCGTAATCCAGCATCTTCGCGATGTCCACCGGCGAGCCGGTCGGCGAGCCGGAGATGCTGCGCTGCCCCAGAATCAGCGGAAAGACGGCCACGGGAATCGGCTGCGCGACCGCGCCGACGACGTGCATTCGGCCGTTTGGCGCCAGCGTCCCGATCATCGCGTCCCAGTCGAGCGGGACGTTCACGGTCACGATGAGCAGGTCGATTGTACCGGCCAGGTTCTTGATGGCCGTGGAGCTGCGGCTGGAGACGACGTGCTTCGCTCCAAAGCCGCGAGCTTCTTCGAACTTGCTCTCGCTGGACGTGAAGGCCGTCACGTCGCAGCCGTAGGCCTTGGCGAACTTGAGCGCCATGTGCCCCAGCCCGCCGATGCCGACGATTCCCACATGACTGGTCGGCTTGGCGTACAGTTCGAGCGGATGGAAGACGGTGACGCCCCCACACAGGAGGGGACCTGTCTCTCCAGGCTTCACTCCCTCTGGCAGCGGAACGGCCCACGCCCAATGGCACCGCACATGGGAGGCGAAGCCGCCGCGATGGCCGAGGATCGTCGGCTGAGCCTGGAGACACAGGTGTTGGTCGCCGGACATGCATTGCCGGCAGTGCATGCAGCTCGCGGCGGTCCAGCCGACGCCGACCCGCTGGCCGACCTTCACTCCCTTGGCCGTGGGGCCGACCGCCGTGATCCGGCCGACGACCTCATGGCCGAGGATGGCCGGGTATTGAGTGATGCCCCAGTCGTTGTCCAATACCGAGAGGTCGGAGTGGCAGAGGCCGCAGTGTTCGACCGACGCTTCCACCTCTTCGGTCCCGAGGGGGCCGAGATCGACGTCCTGGAGGACCATCTTTTGCTTCGCCGCCGTCGCAACCCATGCTTTGACGCTCATTGGTCTTTTCCTTGATGCGGGCGATCACCATTTGCCGCGGTGCGCCCCGCCGTCGACGTGGAGCACCTCTCCGGTCACCGTCTGGGCTTCCGTCAGATACAGCACCGCGTCCGCGATTTCCTTCACGGTGGAAACGCGGCCCATGGGCGACAGCTTTGTCATGACTTCTGCCGGAGTGTTTTTGTGGAGCGGGGTGGCCACAACTCCGGGGGCGACGGCGTTCACGCGAATGCCGTCCCTCGCGTATTCCATTGCCAGATGATAGGTGACGGCGTTCAGCCCGCCCTTGGTGATCATCGGAACCGCGGCGGTCACGCCAACAATCGGGTTGTCGGCCAGAGACGCCGTGATGGTCGTAATGCTCCCGCCGGTCTTCTGCGACAGCATCTGCTTGATCGCGAGCTGGGTGACGTAGAGGAACCCTTCGAGGTTGGTCGAGACGAGGGAGCGGAAGTCCTCGGCCGTGTAATCGGTGAACCGTTTCGTGAAGAAGATTCCGGCGTTGTTGACCAGGGCGTCGATCGACCCGAACCGGCCGACGGCGATCTCGGCGATCCTTGCCGCCGTCTGCGGATCGCCGATGTCCCCATCCACCAGCGCCAGGTTGTCCGCCGGCGCGAGCGCGCCGGCCTTGGTGATGCGGCGCGAATTGGCGACGACACGGCAGCCGCGATCCAGAAAGGCTTGGGCGACGCCGGCGCCGATGCCCTGGGAGGCCCCCGTCACGATGACTGTCTTTGCTTGGGTCGCCATGATGCGCTCCTTCCTTGTCAGACGTTTCCGTTGCGCGCTGGCCGGGTGAGGTTACGACGGCCGCAGGACCGACCGATCGTCCGACTCCTTCGCGGGCTGGAGTGGGCAGGGCGACCCGTTTGCGAAAAGGCGGTAATAGCTTCGATGGAAGAAAGCGGCCCGCGCCGCCCACGACTTCGGGGGAATTGTCGGAGAAAAGCGAGGAGAGATACGCTCTTCTCCGAGCCTTGAAGCGGGTCGAGGCCGTCCGCGCACCGGACTCTTCCTTGCATACGGGACGAGGCGAGTGCAGGCAAGAGGCGGACAAGGAGACGTCGTGAAGGATCGGCTGGGAATGTGGGCTGCCCCCGCCGGCTTCGCTTTGACACGACATCGGCCCATCCATTACCATGCGGCCCGCCCCCCCGCCGCCGTGGACCAGGAAAGGTGGTCAATATGGGCTGCATCCCCCACGTCCTGCGCCCGATCGTGCTGGTGTGCTCGGCGGTTGGGGCATGGTCGGGAGATCATGCCCCAACCGCGACAGCAACCGCCGACCCTGCCCCAAGCGCCGACCTTGCCGCCACAGCGTCGGCGGGGCCGTTGCTGCCGTGCGGCGTGGCCGATCCGGGCGGACGCACCGGCTTCCTCGCCAATGCTCACGGCGGCGTCGATGCGGTGGACCTGGCCACCGGCGACCTCCTCTGGGACGTGGACGGCGCCAAACGGCCAGCCCTGGCCGACGACGAACGGCTCTACGCCTGGACGCCGGTGAACGGCAACGGCCTCCGCGTCGTCGGCTTCGACCGGGCCAAGGGCGGGCGGCCCTTGCTGCAGACGGAGACGGCGGTTTTCCCGGATTGGGTGAGCGTCGAGGACGGACCGGGCCGGTCGTTCGCGACGCGCTGGCGGCTCGACAAGGGGCGGCTCATCCTCGATTGGGAGGCGCGGGCGTGGTACAGCGGGCCTCATGCAACGCCGCAAGCGGAGGCCGACGCCCGGCGCCATGCCGCGGGGCGAGTTTTGATTGATATAGAATCCGGAAAGATTGAAATGAGGGCGGCCCAAGACCGCGCCCCATCGGCCGCACTGCCTCCGCCCAAGGACTTGGAAAAGGCCGTGGTCCGCTGGCAAGGCCCGGCCGGCGAAGGCCAGGCGGCGCTGGTTCTGGATGACGCGGGTGGACGACAAAGACTATCGCTGTGGTCGTGGAATGGCGGCAACGTGGATGGGCCCAAGGAGCTGCTGACCGGCAGGCGGCTGGCGGCGCTGCCGACGATCGACGAACGTTTCCTCTGTCTGCGCGACGCCGCGACCAACCCCGACCAGGGTGCGGCGCCGGAAGACCGCGACGGCTGGTCGATCTTCGCCGTGGACGGCGGCGAACGGCTGGCGCAGGCGCCCTACGAGGCCGGCACGGAGTGCATCGCGCTGATCGACCAGCGGGCGTTTTTCCTCGTCGCCGGACCGTTCAAGGGGCGGATCGATCGGCCGTTCATCCGGCCGCGCCGTCTGGAGGCGTTCGACCTGCGGGCGGGCAAATCGCTGTGGGAACGGCCGGTCGAAGGCAAGCTCTGCTCGCCGCCCTGAGCGGGCGGCCATTTGTGTTTCTCAGGCCGAATGCGGGCCGGTATACTGATGGGGCGCGCGCGGCGCGTATGGAAGAAACTGCAAGCGGAGGCGCGTGAAGGATATGCCGATCATAATCAAGGGCGTCGTCAACGGCAAAACGATCATGCTGGACGACGACCCAGGTCTGCCGCAAGGGTTCCGAGCGACGTTGCATCTGATCCTGGAACCGGAGAAGGCGCTGCAGCTGTCCGCCGGTGCATGGGCGGACATGACGCCGAAGCAAATTGCGGAGTTTGAGGAGTTGATGACGGAACTGGATGGGAGGCCGTTCCAAGTGCCGGGGCCGGATCCGTCATGAGTTTTCTTCTCAACCGGGATATGGTCGTCGCCTATCTGCGCAACGTAGCGCCGGTGGTCGGCCGGGTCGCGCAGCATCGCGGGAGCCTGTTCCTCTCCGCCGTGACTCTGATGGGCCTGGAGCTGTGGCTCTTGCAGGTCAGCACACCCGTGCGTCATGCCGTCCGTTTTCAGGCCATGCTCCAGCTGTTCTCAGTTGCGAGCATCGACGAGCCGGTCGCTCACCGCGCCGCATCGATCGGCAGCAAGCTTCGCGCGCAAGGACGACGGCTCACCACTGTGGAACTGCTCGTGGCTGGGACGGCGATCGAGCGAGGCTGGTCGCTGGTGACGCGCAGTGGAAGTCCGTTGGCAGGCCTTCCTGGCCTGACGGTCGTCGATTGGTCGGCGCCTTGATGCTACTCGCTCTGGTCGAGAAGGAGCGTTTCGCCATGTATGAACGCTTCACGGACCGCGCCCGCAAAGTGTTGCAGCTAGCCAACCAGGAAGCTAATCGGCTCAACCATGAATACGTCGGCACGGAACACATCCTCTTGGGTCTGGTCAAGGAGGGCGTGGGCGTCGCCGCCGTCGTACTCAAAAACCACGGCCTCGACCTCCACAAGACTCGATTGGAGGTCGAAGTAATCGCACAACCCGGACCCGACCATGTGACGCCAGGTAAGCTGCTCCAGACGCGGCCCGCCAAGAGAGCCGTCGTATACTCCATCGACGAAGCCCGGAACCTCAACCACAATTACATCGGCACAGAACACCTGCTGCTCGGACTGTTGCGTGAGCAGGAAGGCGTGGCCGCCCAACTGTTGATGAACCTCGGACTGAAGCTGGATGATGTGCGTGAGGCGGTTCTCCGTCTGCTGGGCGCACCATGCGACGCGGGATCAACACGGACGCAAGCCGCCGTACACCCGGCCCGCCGTCTCGGCCGCTGGGTGCGCCGGCACGAACTCGATCTGATCTTCGTCGGCGGCGTGCTGGCGCCGCTCCTCGGCGCCGCCTTCACCGCTCTCGTGCAAGCCCTGCCGAATCCCGGCGTCGGGGGATTGATCGCCGGAGTTGTGTATGTCTGCGTCGTCTTCGCAGCGTGCTTGCTCGCCAAGGATATTCGACCGACGAGAATGGTAAACCGCAAAGACCAAGAGCCGCCCCGCTAAAGAACAGTCTCCGATATACTTGGGACTCGGCGATACCGCGCATCCTTACCGCGGCTGCGCGATAGGATGAGAAGGCGACCTCGGCGATACCTGCGCTGCAATCGCGGCGGAGGCCGCTTGCTTCCGGCGCCAGGATGGACAAGCGATGCCTCGAAAGCGCAGCCCCAAGGTCCGGCCGGAGCATGACAGCAACGCCGAGCCGAGCAAGCGCGAGAAGCATGAGCGCGGCCGTCGGCGGAAGCAAATGGGCCACGGCAAGGAGAAGAAGCGGCGTAAACCGGACTGGTTTCAGAGGTAACCGCGATGACGGAGATCGAGAAACTGGTCGATCGGAAGCAATGGGCCAGGGCGCGGGCTTGCGCCCAGGAAGAGCTGATCGAGACGCCGACCGATCATTGGCTGTGGTTGACGCTCAGCCTCACCTACTATGAACAAAAGCACTATGAAAAGGCGCTTCAGTGCAGCAAGCGCGCCGTCGAGTTTCAGCCGGATTGCCCGTTGGCCCTCTGGCATTACGCCGGTTCGCTCTACATGAGCGGGCGGGAGGATTCCGCCCTCGCCATCTGGACGATCCTGCTTGACATGGACCTCGAAGGCGTGGCCTACGGCGAATGCGGCGAGGGCATGGACTGGGCCTTGCAGCTTATCAACGACGTTCACTACCGCGTGGGTCGTTATTACCAGTGGAAGGAGAACTCCGACCAGGCGCGCGTCTCATTCGAGAAGTACCTGCATAACCGCCGGCACGGCGTGGGCAGCATCTACGACGTGAAGAAGGTGGAAGACTACCTGGCTGGTCTGCCCTCCACTGCCGACAATGGTAATTCCAGAACGCCAGGCAAACGGGCGGGCAAATCATGAAACTCATCCTGGCCATCATCCAACCGTCGAAGCTGGAAGCCGTCAAGGAAGCCCTCAACAAGGTCGAGGTCTTCCGCCTCACCATCGTGGACGTGCAGGGCTTCGGCCGGCAGAAGGGCCGCTCCGAGGTCTACCGCGGCCACGAGCTGACGGTCAATCTGCTGCGCAAGGTGCAGCTGCAAATCGCCGTCAACGAGGACTTCGTCGAGCCGACCGTCAACGCCATCATGGAGGCCGGACGCACGGGGCCGGAAGGCCGCATCGGCGACGGCAAAATCTTCATCCTGCCGCTGGAGGACTGCATCCGCATCCGCACCGGCGAACGTGGACCGGAAGCGATTTGAAAGGGGTCAGATGTCGGGAATAAGCCGCAACAAAGAAGATGAAGAATGAAGAACAGGGAACCGAGAAGGAAGTTCGTTTTTCCTTCTCGGTTCCCTGTTCTTCATTCGCTTGGCCTTCAACCGCTGTCAATATCGGAATTCCAACCCGAAATCGAGGCCCTGCGCCCAGAAGCGCGTGTCCTGCGTGGTGAACGTCGGCCGGGTCGAAGTTGCGTTCGGAACGGCGAACAGGGCGGGGATCTGCCGGGCGTCCACGCCGTCAATGGCTGTGCCGACGCGCTGCAGCTCGTCGATGTACAGGAAGTTGTAACCGACGAAGGCCCGCGCGTGGGCGCCGATCAGCACGCCCGCGTTAACGGTGATCTCCGGAAGGAACGTGCAGACGTCGTGGCTGTACGAGCCGATGTTGGAGCGCTGCGCCAGGACGCCGCCGGGCACGTTGAAGGCGGCCGGGGCGAGGAAATTCGTGACGCCGGCGATGTGGACGGTCTGGTCCATCGTGCCGACGGCGAATTTCCCGATGACGTTGAGGAAAAAGCCGCGGTACGTCGATTCGGAGTCGAAGCCGATTTGCGGTCCGTAAAAGCGGTCATGCACCCAGAACGAATCCTGGTAGCCGAAGCTCAGCGCGTTGGGGTTGCCGTTGAACGTGGCCGTTACGCCGGGCAGGGCGATGCTGGACCCCGCGACGTCGAGGCTCTCGTCGAACTGGACGGTGCGGAAACCGAGCAGCAGCTCGGTGCGGTCGCTGAAGACGGCCGGCACGCGGGTGCGGAAGTTGGCCTCGGCGCCCCAGAACCGCGTTTCGGAGTTCACGCTCAGAGCGGCCGTGCTGAACCCCGGTTCGGAGAAGAGCAGGATGTTTTCTCGCCCCGTCGTCGGGTCGAAGAAGGTTGGGCCGATGATCGGCAGGCCGCCAGGGCCGGAGGCGAACGACGCGTGCTGGGCGCCGCGCTCGAGCTGGAAATAGTTCGCGTCCAGGCCGAAGCGCTCCTGGGGGTCGACGAACCCTTCGACGCCGATGCGGGCGCCCGATTGGCCGTCGTTGTTCAGCGTGTCATGATCGCCGCCGAACACGGAGCGGATGCTGCCCGGCGGCAGCGGATTGACGCCGTCGAGCGCCGGCGGGATCGTGCCGAGGAGCATGGGCACGTGATCCTGCTTGAACCACCAGAGCAGGTATTCGACGTTGGTCCGAATCTGGTACGAGTCGTCGCAGCCGCAGCCGCAGCCGGCCGCGCACGCCTCCCGAACCAGCTTCTCGGCGCAGGGCGAGGACGCCGCGCAGGCGGCGCAGGGCGCCGTCGGCGGCGGGGGCAGTACCACGGACGGCGTGGGCGCGGCGGCCGCCGGTGGGAGGTTGGGAGGAATCGGTTTTGCCGGGGTCGCTTTTGGGGCGGCGGCATCGCCGTCGCTTGACGTCGGCGCGTCGGCCGCGGCCAACCCTGCCGTGGCGACCAGCGCCGCCAAACAACCTATCCATTTCCGCGCCATAATTGGGATTCCTTAAAGTTTGCAAGCCCCGGCCTGTCGTCCGCCGCATCAGATGGGATCGGCGGCCGCCCTGCGACTGCTCGTCTCAGGCGCCGGATGACGCCAATTATCGGCAAGGGCGGAGTCTGGGATAAAGCTGTTACGCCCGGTAAAGCCGTTGGGACCGGCGCGCCGCGACGGGACGGAACGAAAGGGAAATCCGGGAAAGACGGGCGGCCGGGGTCATTCCACGCGGCAGAACACCGCCTTGAGATAACGGCCTTCCGGAACGTGGACGAGGAAGGGATGATCGGCCCCGGCCCCCGCCACGCGCAGGACCTGGACGACCCGGCCGGCCTGCCACGCCGCTCGGCGGATCACGTCCAGGAAAGCGTCCTCGCCGACCAGGCCGGTGCAGGAACAGGTCAGGAAGATTCCGCCGGGCGCCACCGCTTGCAGCGCCAATCGGTTCATGTCGAGGTAGCGCTTCAGGGCGTAATCCACCTCCTCCCGGTCGCGCGTTTGCTTGGCGGGATCGAGGACGACGACGTCGAAGCGCTGGCCGGCGGCCGTGGATTCACGCAGCCAGGGGAACAGGTCGGCCTGCACGAAGCGGATGCGCACCTGGTTCAACCCCGCGTTCTGCCGGGCCAGCGCCAGCGCCTGCTCGTCCAGATCGACGCCGACCACCTCGTCGGCGCCGCCCAGCGTCTTGGCGTAGACGGCGAAGCCGCCGCTGTTGCAGCACAGGTCGAGGACGCGCCGCCCGGTGCAAAACGAGGCCAGCATCTTGCGATTGTCGCGCTGATCGAGGAAGAAGCCGGTCTTGTGCTTGCCGCCCGGCGCGACGCGAAAGCGGACGCCGTGTTCGCTGACGACCGCCGGCGTCGGCGGTTCGGGCGCCCGGCAGTCGAACGATTCCTGCTTCTGCACATGTTCCTCGGCGAACCAGTAGAAACGGGAGTCCGGGTAATGGCTCGACAGGGCGGCCTGGATGGCGTTGCGGAAGCGGTACATGCCGGCGGCAAAGAACTCCAGCACCAAGACGGATGCGAAACGGTCCACAACGAGGCCGCTCAGGCCGTCGCCTTCCGAATGCACGAGGCGGCAGGCGTCGGTCACGGAATCCAGGCCGAGCCAGCTGCGGCGCAGCTCGACGGCCCGGCCGATGCGGCGAGCGAAAAAGGCGTCGTCCACGGCTTCGGCGGCGTCGGCCGTGAGGATGCGGAGGGCGATGCGCGAATGACCGTTGTAGAAACCGCGGCCAACCCATTGACCGTCGCGGTCGATCACGTCTGCGACGGCGCCCGGCGGCAGTCGGCTGGCCGGCTTCTCGACCATTTTCTGAAAGATCCACGGATGCGATGAGCGCCGGGCGATCTTGAGCCGGACCTGCGGCAGGACGACGGGAACGGCGGGGATTTCAGCGTTGCTCATGCGATAAAAAGGGAATGGATCGATCGTTGGACGACAATCCGGGGCCGAGCGCGAAGCCGGGTCCGTTCTTCAAGGTATCGGGCGAGCGGCCGGTGGAAAAGCCGAGAACATAGGGAGTCCGGCTGCATAGAACATCAGGGGTTGCTCGGACTTGGTCTTTCCCATGGGATTCTTCTTTGAGCGTCCGATCTATTTGCTTCTCGGCTTGATGGCCGTCGCGGCCGTCGCCTTGTGGGTCCAGGTCAAGGTCTGGCAATGGTTGGCCGGGCGCCGGACGGGAGACGCGCCGCCGATCCCGCCGGAAGAGCGGCCGGACATGGCGCCGCTTTGGATGGACGATCGCTGGGCGACGGACGTCCGCGAACACGGCGATCCAGCATTTCCGGGTGATAAGGCCTCTGACGAGCGCATCACGCCGGGATGAGCGGCCGCGACTTCGGCGGGCCTGGTGAAACGGTATAATGAGAAGCTGCGGACCGTCTCGCCGCGATCGCCCCGTAAAGAATCGCGCCGATCGACCCATGACATCGCTCGCCGATCCCCGACCTTTGTTCCTGCCCGACGCGCCGCTGCCGCCCTATGCCTTCGTGCCGGGTCGGGCGCCGCATCCGGTCAGCGATCCGGCCGGCCACATGTACGGCAAGCCGCCGGAGCGGCCGCCGGCGCCCGACCCGCAACGGTGGCAGGAATGCCCCGCCTTCCTCCGCGGCGTGGACCTGTTCAACCACGGCTATTACTGGGAGGCCCATGAATCCTGGGAAGGACTGTGGCACGCCTGCGGCCGCATGGGGCCGACGGCCGACTTCCTGCGCGGCCTCATCAAGCTGGCGGCGGCCGGCGTCAAGGTGCGCGAGGGCGTGCCGTCCGGCGTGTCCAGCCACGCCAAGCGCGCGGCGGCGATTTTCCACAACGCGGCCCAGCGCTTTGGCGACGAGGACGTTCGCGTGTTCGGACTGCGTCTGGGCGACTTGCTGGCCGCCGCCCGCGCCGCCGCGGCGCTGGGATCTTCCGTTCAGAGCGACGCTGGCGCCGACGCGAGGATCGTTTTCAATTGCGTGCTGTTCCCGCAAGCCACGGCCGAAGAATGAAGGGCGCATCGACCAGACCCTGGAAGCCCACGGTGGAGCAGCTCCGGGCGGCCAGGGGCGGCCGCGTGCCGGATGTGATCGCACCCGGCCTTCGCGTGCTGTTCTGCGGCATCAACCCGGGACTGTACTCCGCCGCGATCCGGCATCACTTCGGACGGCCGGGCAACCGCTTTTGGCCCGTCCTTCATGCGGCGGGATTCACGCCGCGCCGGCTGACGCCGTTCGAGGAACGGGAGCTGCCGCCATTGGGCTACGGGATCACGAACCTATTCTTGGGCGCCTCGGCGCGGGCCGATGAAATCACCGACGAGGCGCTGCAGAACGGCGGCCGGCGGCTGGAACGCAAGGTGCGGCGCTATGGGCCGCGTTTCGTCGCCGTCCTCGGCGTCACGGCGTACCGCGCCGCCATGCGACGGCCGGACGCGCGTGTCGGATTGCAGGCGGAACGCCTGGGCGGCGCGCGGGCCTGGGTGCTGCCCAACCCCAGCGGCCTGAACGCGCATTACCAGTTGGGCGAATTGGTCCGCCTGTTCCAGGAACTGCGTGAGGCCGCCGAAGCGCCCCATTTGCCCTGAAAACGCCCCAAGGAGAAGAAAATGACCGATGCGACGCGCGAATTGTTGCAGCTGACGCAACGCCTGCTGGACTGCATCGCGGACGGCGACTGGGCCGCCTACCAGGAGTTATGCGATCCGTCTCTGACGGCAGTCGAGCCGGAGTCGCACGGCACTTTGATCGAGGGCTTGCCGTTCCATCGGTTTTATTTCGACCTGGGCGGCATCCGCGGCCGGCACCAGACGACGATGTGCGCCCCGCACGTCCGCCTCATGGGCGACGTGGCCGTCGTCGTGTATCAGCGGATCGTGCAGCGGGTCGGCGAGAACGGCCAGCCCGTCAGCGCGGCGGCCGCGGAAACGCGCGTCTGGCAGCGCAAGGAGGGCCGCTGGCGGCACGTTCACTTCCATCGCACGCCCGTGGCCGGATGACGGCGTCGCCGCGCTGCGGCTCTGGAGAATTGCGTGGATTCCCCCGCTTCCAAAACATCTGTCGACGCGGTCGAGCCGGCCCTGGAAACGCTGCAACCCGGCGGCGCGATCGATGATTTCGATCTGCTTTCTCTGCTGGGAAAAGGCGCTTTCGCTCGCGTCTTTCTGGCCCGGCAGCGGTCGATGCAGCGGCTCACAGCGCTCAAGATTTCTGCCGATTCCGGTCAAGAACCGCAGATGCTCGCCCAGCTCGATCATCCGCATATCGTTCGCGTCTTCGATCAGCGGCTGCTGCCCGGCCAGCGGCTGCGGCTGCTTTACATGCAATACATTCCCGGCGGCACGCTGCAGGCCGTGACGGAGCGCGTGCGGCGAGCGCCGGCGGCGGAGCGCGACGGGCGGATGCTGCTGGAAGAGGTGAACCGGGCGCTAGCGGCGCGCGGCGAGGAGCCGCCGACGGAATCGGCCTTGCGAGAGCGCATCGCGGCGTGGAGCTGGCCGGAGACGGTCTGCTGGCTGGGGGCGCGGCTGGCCGAGGCGCTGGATCACGCGCACCGGCAGGGGGTGCTGCACCGCGACATGAAGCCGGCCAACGTGCTCCTCACGGCCGAAGGAGCGCCGAAACTGGCCGACTTCAACGTCAGCTTCGGCGCCAAGCTGGAAGGCGCCGACCCGGCCGCGTTCTTCGGCGGCAGCCTGGGCTACATGTCGCCGGAACAGCTGGAGGCGTTCAACCCGGCCCATTCCCGCGACGCCGGCGACCTCGACGGCCGGGCGGACCTGTATTCCCTCTGCATTATCCTTTGGGAGCTGCTGGCCGGCCGTCGGCCGTTCGCCGATCCGCCGCTGAGCGGCGAATGGGCCAAGATGCTGGAGCAGATGACGGCGCGCCTGCGGTCCGGCGCGACCGCCGACGACATCGCCCGATTGCCGGCCGATCTGCCGGGTGGCTTGCGCGACGTGCTGCTGGCGGGCCTCGCCCCCGATGCAGACCGGCGGCCGGCTTCCGGCGCGGAGCTGGCGCAGGAATTGGAGCTTTGCCTGCGGCCGCGGGCGCGCAACCTGCTCCATCCGCCGCCTGGCGGTTGGCGCGGCTTCGTCCGGCGACACGGCCTGGCCGTCGTGCTGCTCGCGGCGATCGTTCCAAACGCCCTGGGAGCGATCTTCAATATCGTCTATAACCGCTCGGAAATCATCGCCCACATTCCCGGCGCCGAGTCGGTTTTCTGGTACGTGCAAGCGGGGATCAATGCCGTGGCGTTCCCGCTCGGCGTCGTGCTGCTCGGCCGGGCGGCGCTGCCCACCACCCGCGCCGCCCGCACTGTAGCTAAGACATCGAACAACGACGATCTGCAAGCCGTCGCGCGGCGCCGCAGTCTCGTTCTCGGCGACGTGGCGGCGGGCGTGAGTCTGGCGGAATGGGTGGCGGCGGGCGTGGCGTTTCCGTCGACCATGATCGCTCTGCTGGGCCCGCGGCCGCCGGAGTTCTTCCTCCACTTTTTCGTTTCCCTGGGGCTGTGCGGCTTGATGGCGGCCGTTTATCCCTTTTTCGGGATCGCATTCATCGTCGTCCGCGTGCTGCTTCCGGCCTTGCTGCAGCGGCGGTCGCCCGACGCGGCGGAGCGGGCGGCCATGGAACGGCTGTCGCGGCGAACGGGATTGTACCTGCTGCTGGCCGCGGCCGCGCCCATGCTGACGGTGGCCGCGTGGGCCGCGCTTGGCTCGGAGAATCGCACGGAACTTGCCATCCTGAGCGGCGTTGGCGTGGCGGGTTGCGCCGCGGCGTTCGCTCTATCCCGCGCGATCCAGGGCGACGTGGAGGCATTGATCGGGACCGCCGCGTCCCGAATGAACCGACCCCTGAAACGGGACTAAGAGGCACTCACAAAAAGGTGGCTGGAACTCTAAAATCACAGTTCCAGCCACCTTTATGTGAGTGCCTCTAGAGCAATGGAATGGCCCTGGGTGAAGTTGTGGCGAACGCTGTCCGGCCGCGGCGGGAACAGCCGGGATGCGCGCGACCTATTCGCCCGTCAGCGACCGCAGTTGGAGGAAGCGTTCTTCGCCGCCGCCGCCGCGAGCGGCAAGCCGCGCGGATTGCGGTGGAAGTCCCTGGAATGGGAGCCGGGCGTCGAGTTCGCCCGCGAACGAGCCACCGGCGCGCTGGCCGCGCTGGTCGGCGTCGTGGTCCAGTTCGAGGCCGTGGAAGGCGGCGACATGGAAGGCGTGGCGGCCGTCGGCAACTTGCGGAATGCATCGGCAGTGTTCTTCTTCCACGGCGGCCGCTGGCGCACGACGGGCAAGACGGTGTTCAACCTGAATCCGGACGAGGCGCTGGCGCGGTTCGCGGATCAGTATGAGCGATTAGTGACGGATTAACTACCTCTAATCGCGTGCGGCGATCCGGAATTGCTTGTAGGGTGGGAGGAAATGGGTAGGATTGTCAAACGCGGCGCTGTGGCATTAGTGGTTCGGCGGGGCGGAGGCGACCAGATGCGGCGACGAAAGGCGAACACAACTATCGGTCCGTACCTGCTCCATGCCGAGATGCTGCGCGACCGGATTGCCGACGCCGATAAGTTCCCGTACTGCTTGCCGTCGATTCGCAGTATCGAGACATTGCCGTTTCATCCCAAGGTTACGTTTTTCGTCGGTGAGAACGGCTCCGGGAAATCCACCCTGTTGGAGGCTATTGCGATCGAGTGCGGCCTGAACCCAGAGGGCGGCAGCCGAAACTTCAACTTTGCTACTCGCCCTTCGCATTCCGGCCTAAGTCAGGTTCTCCGGTTGGCCAAGACACCGCGACTTGCTGCGGACAGCTACTTCCTGCGGGCAGAGAGTTTCTATAACGTGGCAACCGAGATCGAGCGACTGGGACCGGGCCTTTTTCCCGCCTATGGGGGCAAATCTCTGCACGAACAGTCGCACGGCGAATCGTTCTTCGCATTGTTCCAGCACCGTCTCCGTGGATGCGGGCTATACCTTATGGATGAGCCGGAGGCCGCGCTATCGCCCCGCCGCCAGCTCCAGTTTCTTTCTGTTCTCCACGACTACTGCAAAAAGGGATCGCAATTCGTGATCGCCACGCACTCCCCGATTATTATGGCCTACCCGGACGCCTGGATTTACGTGTTCGGACGCGAGGGCATCCGCCAGGTTCCGTATGCTGAGACAGAACATTACCTGATTACGCGAGGATTCTTGAGCAGCCCAAAGAGGTCGTTGGCTGTTCTGCTCACAGACGAGGATGCCGCCGAACAAGGATCTGCAGAAGATCGGCCACGCGATTGAGGCTTGTCGAGTTGCCGCGTCTGGCCCGCGCAGCCTGGCTGCCGTCACCGCCCGCCATTCTTCGCCGCCTGAAACATCCAGTACAGAATCGTCTTCATCTCAAATGGCTTCAGCCCCGGCCGCAGCGACAGGATGCGCGCCGCGATGCCGGCCAGGTGTGGCGCCGCCCAGCTCGTCGCCGGCTCCGCCGCGAACGGGCCGAGATAACCGCGGCTGTGCGCCAGAAACTCGATCTGCTCCCGCGGCTCGTAGGCGAACTGCAGCGGGTCCGTGAACAGCCGTTTGTCCACCGATAACAGCTGCGGCGCAAACGCCGCCGGGTAACTGCGCGTCAGCGGATGTTCATTGTGCGCCGCCGCCACCACCAGCACGTCCTTGAAGTACGCCTCCTCGACGGCTCGCTGCAGCTGTTGCCGCCGCTGCGCCTGCTGCATCCGCTGTTCCGGCACGCCCAGCGACAGGTTGACGACCTTGCATTTCCATGCGTCGATGGCCCAGCGCAATGCGCGGATGACCACTTCCACCTCGCACGTCCCCACGGGGCCGAACACGTCGGCGGAGTAGAGCCGCACGCGCGGGGCCAGCGTCAGGATCACGTCGGCGACCGTGGTGCCGTGCGGCGAGCTTTGACGACCGTCATAGGGCAGCGGGGCCGGGCGGTCGGCCGTGAAGACGCCGCCCTCGATAGGATGGATTTGCACTCCCTGACGGGCGAATTTCTCTTCCAGCAGCCGGCGCTCCACGCCGCTGTCCACGACGCAGACCGTGACGCCGTCGCCGTCGGCCCGCGGATCGCGCAGCAGCCGCTCAGGCGTCAGCAGCGAAAAGACCTCCGCGAATAGATCGGCCTGGGGCGTCGGGTTCAAGGCCGGTCCTCCGCGACGCCGGCCGTCTCGTCGAGAAGACGACGCAAGCTCTCCACCATTTCCGTGCAATGCCGCACCGCCGCGCCGCCGTGCCGCAGGGCCAAGACGCGCACCGCCTCGGCCAGTCGCAGCGTCTCGCCGCCGGCCACGCCGGCGTCGGCGCTGCCGCCCAGGCCCTCTTTGAGCCGTTCCATCACGGCCTGCGGCGGCGGCTCATCCGGTCGGGCCGCGGCGCCGCGAAGCGACTGCGCCACCGAATCGCTCGCCCCCAGCGCCGCTTCCACGGCGTCGAACAGGACCCGCTGCGTCTGCCGTTCCGCCAGGGCCTGCCGCAGCATTTCCGCCCCGAAATCGGCCGCGGCCGCCGCTAGCCGGCGGTCGGCGTCGGTGAAGCCGGCGGGGTCCAATGCGTCCCCCTCACCCCTGCCCCTCTCCCCCGAAACGGGGGAGAGGGGAGAAGAGGGCGCCTGCTTGTCGAACAATTCCAGCACGACTTGCAGCCCCGGCGCGACGGCCAGCGGCGCGGCCAGCAGCGACCGCCGGCCTTTCTCGAATGGATGCAATTCCACTGCCCCCGTGGCGGCGGCGCGGTCCGGCTGCACCATCACGTTTGGCTCGCCGAGGCCGATGGCGCCGCCGGCCACCGATCGCGCGAACGGCGCCAACGGCCCTTCGATCGGCCGCCCGTCGGCGCCATAGACGCGGCAAACCTCGGCCGGCTCGCGGCCAGGATCGTAGCCGCGCACCAGCAAGGCGCCGGCGGCGGCCCCGGTGGTGCGCATCAGGAAGCGGAACAGGCTCTGCACGGCGGCCGGCAGCGGCACGGGATCGGTCATCGCCGCCGACGCCTGCACCAGGGGCAGCACCTTGTCGACGGCGGAGCGGAATGCGACGAGGCCATGATGCAGCTGGCGCTCCCGGCGAGCGGGGCGGATGCGCTCCAGCTGGCGGCGAACCGCCCGCAGAAATGTGGCCCGATCGAGGTCCTGGTTCTTGTCGAGGTAGTCGCGGACGCCCATGCGCATGGCGTCGAGCGGCGTCGCCTGGTGGGCGAAGCCGGTTATCATGATGGCGACCACGTCGGGGTTGAAAAGGGCGAGGTCCTCCAGGAGTTGCAGGCCGTCGCTGCCGGCGCCGAGGTTCCAATCCAGGATGGCCAGGTCGATGGTCTGCTGGTTGGCCTGGAGCAGGGCGGACTCGGCGTCGGCGGCGGCGAGGATGCGGCACCCCAGGTCGGCGCTTTCCAGCCATTCGCGGAAAGTGCGGCGAACCGAATCCTCGTCGTCCACGATCAGAATGGTTTCGGCGGACAGGTCGTCCGGCGGCATGGTCAATCCCTCGGCCGGTTTTTCTTCCCCTTACCCATCTTACACCAAGAGGCCGGGCCAAAACGGGGCGAAAAATGCTCTTGTCCGATTCCGACCCAATGGTGTACAACAGGGGCCGCGCACGGGCGCCGAGACGGATCTCGCGGCGACGGCTTGCCGGACGGTAGGGACGCCGATGCACAACCCGGCGTCGGCTCGCGCACGACGACTTGATCGACCTCCCTTGTCTGCCTCTCTCCCTCGTTGTGTCAACGGCTGGCGTTGTACCGTTCGGATACGGACCACCGTCGGGCCGGCGGTGTGTGGACGCCACGCCTTTTCCCGCTCCTGCCAGCGAGGTCCGCCATGCTCGTCTTGACCCGTCGTCCCCACGAAACCATCGTTTTCCCCGCGTTCCAAACCACGGTGCACGTCGTTTCCGCCCAGCCCCATTCGGTGCGTCTCGGCGTCGAGGCTCCGGCGGAGGTGCGCGTCCTGACCGGCGAGGCCGCCGAGCGCGGCGTCCGGCCGACCGCCGAGCCGTCCGATTTCGACGCGCCGAGCCTCGTCCAGCTGGATCAGCTGGTGCAGAAGCGGCTCGATATCGCCCGACTCGGCCTGACGGCGATGCGGCGCCGCTTGGACTGCGGCCAGGAAGATGATGTGGAAATCATCCGAAAGAAGATCGACGAAGATCTGCATATGCTGCAGCGGCGCATTCGGCGCGAGGTCGAGAAAGCGGCGCCGCGGACGGCCCTGATTCGGCGGATCGAAATCCATGCGGGGCCGCAGCTGCCGCGCTAACCACAGGCAAGCCGGGGGCGTAAGCCCCCGGATTTGATTTTCATCGCTGAAACGACCATCCGGGGGCTTACGCCCCCGGCTCGCCGCCGCGCCGCCCGATTTTTCCCCGAACTTCTTCCGGTCCGCCGGTATCATAAGAGGAAGTGCGCCCCACCCCGCCCCAACGAGGGAGTCCGGTGATGATGGAAGGAGGCGAACCCGCGACGGCCGGCGATCCGTCGCGGCCCGCGCCAGGCGGCTCGCTGCGGCTGAC
>DATKHW010000917.1:0-2485 GCA_035546275.1 Gemmataceae bacterium | reverse complement strand
AGGCGGGTTTGCAAAACTTCCTCCAAAGTCTGGAGGCAACGAGCCACGCAGCGCCCGTCTAGCACGCGGTGGTCGTAGACAATTTTGAGCGTGACGTCGCCGCTGGGGCTGATCGGGCCGAAGGTGAAATAAGTAGTCAGCGGCGTCAGCGGGTGATGCTGCTCGACGCCGAGATTGCCGAGACTGGAGATCATGAATGTTCCAAATCGCTTGGCGCGAGCAAATCCGGAAAGGTAGAGCGAGTGCCAGAACGTGAACCGGCGAATGAAGCCAGGCAACCGGCCGAGGCGGAGGATTTGCCGGAAGTAATTCACATCCAGGATCGGAGTTTCCCGGAAATAGCGCAATTGGTCGTCCAATTCGCCGAGGGTTCGATGTTCCGGCGTCCGAATCCGAGCGCCCAGCACGACTTGTTCGCCTTGCCATTCCCGCTCGACGAGCAGAGCGCAAGAAGTCTCGGGATGCTCATAGAAGTGCGGTCGCGGCCAGGGGAGGAAGGCCCGGCGCAACTCGGAGTGGCGGCCGGCGGTCAGCGCATAGGCCCGCATAAACACAGCCATCCACGACGGCGGTCTCTGCACGCAATGGCGCGCGTCGACCAGGGTCGCCACGTTGACGACCCGGCTCAGCGGCAGGGAGGGAACCTTGCAGGCGTGGTGCAGCAGTTCCAGCACCATCTTGCGCGCCGGCGACAGTGCGATTCGGACGCCGCGACGCGGCTGGGTCATGGGACTCCCCTTGCACCATGATGCGGTCAGGCGGCCGGGGCAAGGAGTGTGGTATAAAGGGGGACTGTGGAAAGGGTCAAGGCCAACGCAGCAGCGCCATTCGTCTTACCCCTTGAGGATTGCATCCACCACAAGGCCGCCGTTGATGGTCGGTCGTTCGTCGCGGCCGTTGTGCAGCAGCGTCAGCTTGCGGTGGTCCAGTCCGAGACAGCGCAAAACAGTCGCGTGCAGGTCGTGGACGTGGGTGCGGCCCTCGACGGCGTAGAGGCCGACGTCGTCGGTGGCGCCGTAGCTGACGCCGCCCTTGACGCCGCCGCCGGCCAGCCAAACGGTGAAGCCGTAGGGGTTGTGGTCGCGGCCAGTGCCTTCGCTCATCGGCGTCCGGCCGAATTCGCCGGCCCAGATCACCAGCGTCGAATCGAGCATCCCGCGCCGCTTCAGGTCCTTTAACAGACCTGCAATCGGCTTATCCGTCTCGCGGCAGTGCAAAGCGTGGTTGCCCTCGATGTCGCTGTGGGCGTCCCATTTGCTGCCGGAGCCGCAATACAGCTGCACGAAGCGCACGCCGCGCTCCACCAAGCGGCGGGCCAGCAAACAATTGCGGCCAACCTTCTCCGTCGCCTTGTCGTCCAGGCCGTAAAGCTTCTTCGTCTCTTCCGTCTCCTTGGACAAATCCACCGCCTCCGGCCCGGCGGCCTGCATCTGAAACGCCAGCTCATACGACGCGATGCGGGCCTCCAACTCGGCGTCCTCGGCGCGCTCCGCCAGGTGACGGCGGTTCAATTCCTGGATGAAGTCGAGCTTGGCTCGCTCCGGGCCGCCGCCCTCATGCGGCGGCGGATCGAGATACAAAATGGGCGTCTTGCCCTCACGGAACCGGACGCCTTGATACACGGCCGGCATGAAGCCGGTGGACCAGTTGCGGCCGCCGCCGGGCGGGTCTTCGGGATTGTCGAGCAGCACGACATAGCCCGGCAGTTCCCGGCTGACGCTGCCCAAACCGTAGAGCGTCCACGAGCCGAGACAGGGCCGGCCGCCCAGCACGTCGCCGGTGTTCATCTGGCAAATGCTGCCGACGTGGTTGAGGCCGTCGGCATAGCAGCCTTTTAGCACGGCCAGGTCGTCGGCGCACGAGGCGATTTCGGGATACCAATCGCTGACCCAGAGGCCGCAATCGCCGTATTGCTTGAAGGTGCGTTTGGAGGCGAGCAGCGGCGTGTCGGACGTGCGGCCCATCGCCGTCACGGGCCGCTTGAACGAGGGCGGCAGCGGCTGGCCGGCCAGCTTATTCAGCTCTGGTTTAGGGTCGAAAAGGTCGATATGGCTGGGGCCGCCGTCCAGGAAGCACCAGATGACGCTTTTCGCCGTCGCCTTGAAATGGGGCGGCTTGGCGGCCAACGGATCGGTCGGCTCGTCGGCCCGGCCGTCCTGGTCCAGCAGGGCCAGCAAGGCGACAAGGCCCATGCCGCCGCCGGCGCGGGTCAAAAAGTCGCGGCGAGAATGGGCGCATTCATGATGAAGCATGGAAAACGTCCGCGTTCAATCGATGTATAGGAATTCGTTTGTATTCAGCAGGGCGTGGCACAAATCGGCGACGGCGGCGTCCCGTGAATGGAGGGCGGTCGTCTGCGCCGCCAGGAATTTCACTGCCAGCTTGATCTCGTCGTCCGTCGCCGGCCGATTCCAGGCAATGCGATACGCTCGCGCCGCCAGGCCGGCGTCGTCGGTCGGGAACTGCTTCGCCAGGTCGGCGCCGA
>DATKHW010000916.1:0-2327 GCA_035546275.1 Gemmataceae bacterium | reverse complement strand
CGTCAGGCGCCACGGCCAGCACGGCGGCCAGCGCACGCCGGCGCATGTCCGCCGACGGATCGCTGTCGGCGACGTCGCGAAGGAACGCTGCGACATCGGCCGCGCCGGGGCCGATGTCCCGCAGACTATCCACGGCATAACGCCGGGCCGTCTCTATCTTGCCGTGCAGCAACAAATTCAAAACGTCGTCGCAATCCGCTTTGGTCGCCGGCCCCAGTTTAGCCAGCGCCGCGGCGGCGGCGGCGCACACGTCCGCGTCGTCCAGAGAAGCCAGCAGAGGCCGTCGCGCGGCGTCGCGCCCGGCCGGGCCGAGGCCGCCTAGCACTTCCGCGGCCTGGCGCTTCACTGCGGGATCGGCGTCCTTGAGAGCGTCGCACACGGCCGCCGTCGCCGGCTGCGCCCCCGCTCCCAGCGCCGCCAGTTTCTTCAGCGCGGCGAGCCGCTCACTGGCGTCGCCGGTCTGCAGGATTTTGGCGAAATCCAGAGCACCGGCCGCTGCCGGACGCGCTGGAGGCGGGGCGCTAGGCGTCGCCGCTGAGTCCTTCGGAGGATTATTGCCCGTTTTCGTGGCAGCAGCGCCATCGACAGGCGCAGCAGCCGGCGCCTGACCGACCGGCGCCGCTGCGTGCCCCGACGGCGTCATAACGACGAACGCCACTACCGCAAGGGTGATTAGCAGCGCCAGGACAAAGAAGGAGCCGACGAGTATCCAAGCAACCAGTCCCGGGCCGCCGCGCTTGCGACGGTCGGGCCCATCGCCCCGCCAATCCATCGGCTCCCGGCGGGACCGCGCGACCCGGTTTCCATTAGCGGCAACGTGGGCCGCGGGCTGCACCGGCGTTGGCCGTGCGAGGGCAGCCGTCACGGCCAACGCCACATCCACGGCGAAGCGCTGATTGCCATTGGCCGTCACCAGCAAGCGACCGTGCAATATTTCGCCCGGTTGATCCGGCACTTCTGGCACACGCACGGGGATGCGAGCAGTTCGACCGGCCAGGATGGCCCGTTCCGCTTTCAGCCACGGCGCGGCCGTGGCGGCATGGGCGAACACGGCGCGGCGCTCGTAGGTTTGCAATACGACCGCTGTTTCCAGGGACGTGCCCGGCGCGCCTTGCAGCCGCACGGACAGCCGATCCACCTCGACGCGCGGCGGCACGGCCAGACCGACCGCCTCATAAAACTGCTGCAACGCCGCGACGCCGGACGCGGGGGGGCCCTGCACAGGATAGGTCCAGCCATTGAGCGCGTACCAGGCGGCGACGTCCCCGTTTTCGAAGAAAACCGCCGCCTCGCGCGGCGCCAGCCGCGTTTTCTCGGCCAAGCGTCGGGGCGAATCGGCCCCGGCTAACACGCCGTGGGCGAACGGCACGACCGCAGGGGCTTCCACGCGAACGACAACCACCGCGGAGCCGCCGTTGGACTCGACGACCAGCCGGCCATCCGGCGGTCGGAAGCCGGCGCGCAGCCGTTGGCCGATGACGCGAACTGTGATCTCCTGATCGCTGCGGAATTGAAAGACCTTATCCGGCGCCCCGGCGTCGTCGCCCAAGACCAGCCATTCGGCGCCAGTCGAGGCGATGGAGCCGCGGATCAGCCCCATGCCCTCGTTCAGAAGGTGAATGGCGAAACGATGATCGGCGGAACGATCGACCCGGCCGCAGTTGATTTCGGCCGGTTGCACCACAAGGCGCGCCGGCTTGCGAACGCCGCCGGGCAGCTGGCCAAGCAGGTCGTCCAGGCCGACGTCCAGGTCCGTCGAATTCGCGTTGTGGCGGGCCGCCCAGGACAGGTCGGAACGGCCCAGGCCGCTGAGAAATCCTTCCAGCAGCCCCTCGCGCAGCAGATCCCTCGCCTCATCCCAGTGGGTTTCGCAGGCCAGCACGAGTTCGTCGAAATTGCGGCAGAAGCGGCCGGAGGGAAAAACGAATGGACAGGGAAACGGCTGAACGCCGACCGCGATAGGTCCATCGGCGCGCGCGCCGCCGAGCGCCGCGCCGTCGTGGCAGCAGTAAAGAGCCTCGTCGGGATTGACCCGGTCGCACAGGGGACAGTTCAGGGGCATGGCTTCTCCTGCGGCCCACTCTTCAGCCCCATTTTACACGGCGGATGCTACCAAGTTCCAATCCTGTTCAGCGAAATCGGTGCATCCCGACTCGCCTGCCCCTCGGCGCACGGATACGCTACACTATCCCAATCGGCGTCCAATGCGTAACCTTGCAGGAATCGGATCTCTCATGGCGAGCCCCGCATACGTCAGCACCCAAGATTATCTGGAAGATCTGCTGTCTCGCCGCATTTTGGTGCTGGACGGCGCGATGGGGACCATG
>DATKHW010000915.1:0-21378 GCA_035546275.1 Gemmataceae bacterium | reverse complement strand
CGGCGTGTGGGTGCTGATCATTATGATCCTAATCAAGACCACGCAACCGGCCCCTCAGGAAGCTCCCACAGCCGCCAGCCGTCCAGCCGGCGCCCCTGTCCCCGCGCCAGACAACAACAATCCGCAGCCGCCGGTCGACCTCGGCCAGTGATTGGAACCGGCGCGGAAGCGAGGTGGGTGTGCTGTGCAGCATGACGGGCTACGGCGACGCCAGCTATCAGAGCGACGCCCTGCAGGTCGCCATCGAGCTGCGCGCGGTCAATAATCGCTATCTAAAGGTGGTGCTGCGCGCTTCTGAGCCTTACAACATGCTGGAAGCCGAGTTCGAGAAAGTCATTCGCCGCACCGTTCGCCGCGGCGTTCTGCAAGTTCACCTGCGCTGCCAGCGGAAATTCTCCTCCCAGGATTTTCAGATCAACACGGTTGCCCTCCGATCTTACCTCGAACAGGTACAGCGCGTCTGCGATCAGCTGAGTCTGCCCAACGGCGGGCAGGCGCTACTGGCGCAAGCTCTGGCCTTGCCCGGCGTGGCGCCCGATCCCGCCGTCGGCGGCTTCCAAATGGACGAGGAATGGCCGGTGATCGAGCGCGTGCTCGAAGAAGCCGTCGGCCGTTTGCAGGCCATGCGTCTCGAAGAGGGCCGCGCCATGGCCCAGGAGCTGCTGCAATACCGCGACCAGATCGGACGGCAGCTCGATCTGATCCGAGCGCGAACGCCGCACGTGGCGGAGCTGTACCGGGACCGCTTGCTGGACCGCGTGCGCGTCCTGCTGACCGAACTGGACGTAAAGATCGACCGTAGTGATCTTATCAAGGAGGTGGCCGTCTTCGCCGAACGCAGCGACGTGGCCGAGGAGGTTGTGCGGCTGGCCAGCCACCTTGACCAGTTCCAGGAGGTGTTCAATGAGCCGGAAAGCGCGGGCCGCAAACTGGAGTTCCTGACTCAGGAAATGTCCCGCGAAACCAACACCATCGGCTCCAAGGCCAGTGATGTGGAGATTTCTCGCTACGTCGTCGAGATCAAGAGCATTCTCGAAAAGATCCGGGAGTTGGTGCAGAATATCGAGTGATTCCTACCAACCCGAAGCGCAAGCGAGGGGCATCGACGAAATCCCTCGCGTGCGCTTCGGGTTAGTGTGAGCGCGAACCCGCCATGCCCCAGGGACCCCTCATCATCCTGTCCGGTCCAAGCGGCGTCGGCAAATCCACCGTGATTCGCCGGCTGCTGGCCGAGTCCGACCCGCCGTTGCACATGTCGGTGTCGGCGACGACGCGGGCGCCGCGGCCGGGCGAGCGCGACGGGGTCGATTACTTTTTCTGGACGCCGACGCAGTTTCAAGCGGAAATCACCCGCGGCGGCTTTCTGGAATGGGCCGAGGTCCACGGCCGGCGTTACGGTACGCTGCGGAGCGAAGTGGACGGCTGGCTCAGCCGCGGCGTCGGCGTGCTGCTTGACATCGACGTGCAGGGGGCGGAGCAGGTGCGGCGAAAATGTCCGGGGGCCCTGTCGATCTTTTTGAAGGCGCCGTCCTGGGAGATTTACGAGGCGCGGCTCCGCGGGCGCCATACGGAAAACGAGGAAATGATCGCCCGCCGCCTGGCCACGGCCCGTCGTGAGGTGGAGCGGTCCGGCGAGTACGAATTTCAGGTGATGAATCAGGACCTGGATGCGGCCGTCGCCGAGATCCGCGGTTTGATTGCTCGACGCTTTGAAAGGGGAACGACATGCTCGACGACCTGAAGGAAGAGGCCATCGTCAACAAGGTGGGCGGCCGCTTCAAGCTGTCCACGCTGATCCAGAAACGCATGGTGGCGCTCAACAAAGGCGCCCGGCCCCTGGTCGAAGTGCGCGGCGGCGACAAGATGGCCGTCGTAGTGCAGGAAATCTTGCAGGACAAAATCTATCTGGATGCGTCCGGCGCCGTGCAGGCGCGCGGCATGAGTCCCGGCGACATCGCCCGGCGGGCCATGCTCGGCGACGTCTCGGCCGACCTGAGCAGCGCCGGCGACGATTAACAAAAGGGGACAGGGGACAGGGAACAGGGGTCAGCAGCCGTCCTGCTGCCCCCTGTCTCCTGTTCCCTGACCCTTGGACGATGGAGGCAGCGCCATGGCCGAACCAACCGACCGTCCCGCCGAGAATACCGTGACCGCCTCCGCGCCGTCCGCCGCTCCCGCTGCTTCAACGGACCCGGCGCCCGTTTACGGCTCGGTGTCGCTGGTCGCCGTCATCGGCTTCGCCCTGGCCGCCCTTTACGCCGGATTCCTCCTGCTCGGCGGCGTCGTCGCGCTGTTCAACCATACGCCGATGCTCTTGCCGATCTGGACGCTGGCCATTCCTATCGCGGCCGCCGCCGTTTGCTGGGCGGCTCGCACCCGAATTCGCAAATCGGAAGGCGCACTCAGCGGCGCGCGGCTGGCGATGTGGGGCGTCGGTTTGAGCCTCATCGTCGGCTTGTTGTACACGGCGTATTACGCCGGCAACTACATGGCAGTCACGGCCCAGGCGAAATCCTTCACGGATCAGTGGCTGGACCTGCTCAAGAAGGACCAGCTGGACCGCGCGTTTATGTACACGCTGGCGCCCGAGGAGCGGCCAGCCGACGACGCCGGCTTGCGCGACAGCCTGGAGCTGAATAACGACCGGGGCGGCCCTAACGGGGGGCAGCTAACTTCCTTCCGCGGATCAGAACTGGTGCGCCAGTTCCAGCAGGACGCCGGCAAGGCGGATTTGCAGTTTCTCGGCGTGTCGTCTTGGGAATACAACCACGGCAGCTACACGGTCGCCGTCGCCTACCGCGTGGCGACGGCCGCCATGACCGTGGACGTGCAGGTGACCGCCGTAGCCACGGACGACCAAAACGGCGAGCGCCAATGGCGCGCGATGGAAACGCATTACCTTAAGAACCCTGCCTTCACTTCGGAAGGCGACCGCATGGCGCTCCTCACAGGTCAAGCCCGTGATTTTGCTCAGCAATGGCTCGACAACATTGTGGGCAGTCACCCGGACCAGGCCTATCTGCAAACGCTGCCGCCAACCGAGCGCGACAGTCATCGGAAGGAGACGGAGAGTTTCCCGGCCGTCGCTGCCTCGGTGATCGGCCTTCCGGGGCCGTCCCTGGCGCAAGGGCCGCTGGCGGCGGCTGCCACGCTGACGTCATCGTCCTACGGCCGATATTTGGCCGGCGGCGTGGTGCAATATGATCACGACAAATTCTGGGTGGCGGCCGGGCAAACGGACACGCCGGCCCGCCGGACGCTGCAGGCCAGGAAAGCCGAACCGGTTCGCGCTGTCTTCAGCGAAGCGCGCAAGGATCTGCCGTCGATGATGATGGGACGGACCTTGCCCTACTATAGCCATAACGGCACGGCAAATCGCGTCGCCCTCGACATGTCGTTCGTGCCGAACGGCCAGATTGTTCAGGCCCACATCGTGCTGACCGCCGACTTTGGATCGGCGGAGCCCCAGCGGGACCTGTGGCGCGTCGAATCGCTGGAACTGGTAAGCTCCAAGACGGCTCCCCAGGGAATGCCGGGCGGCGCGCCTCCCGCAAACATGCAGCGGGCGCAGTAACGCAGATCCCGTTGGGCCGCTCTGAGTTCGCCGGCTGCAACACACGGTCAGGACGACGCCAGCGCCGCCGCCCTCCCCCGGGCGACGGCCTCAGCTTTTTTTCGCTCGCGCCGCTCCAGCGCCGCCTTGACGAAGCCGCGGAACAGCGGGTGCGCCTGCGTCGGCTTCGACTTGAACTCCGGGTGGCACTGCACCGCCACGAACCACGGGTGCGACGGCAGCTCGATCACCTCCACCAGCTTGCCGTCTGGGCTCCAGCCGGAGAACGCCATCCCGTGCGCGTGGAACTGCTGCCGATACTGGTTGTTGAATTCGTACCGGTGGCGGTGCCGTTCCTGGATTAGCGGCGCGCCATAGGCCTCGCGCACTCTGCTCGCCTCGGCCAGCTGGCACGGATACGTTCCCAGGCGCATCGTGCCCCCTTTGTCCGTGATCGAATACTGGCCGTCGAGCAGGCAAACGACCGGATGGGCGCAGTTGTGGTCGATCTCCGTCGTGTTGGCGTCCTCCAAGCGGACGACGTTGCGAGCGAACTCGATGACCGCGCATTGCAAGCCGAGACAGATGCCGAAAAAGGGCACGCCCTTCTCTCTGGCGAAGCGGATCGCTTCCACCTTGCCGGGGATGCCGCGATAGCCGAAGCCGCCCGGCACCAGGATGCCGTCCACGCCGCCGAGGATGGCGTCGGCTCCCTCGCGCTCCACGTCCTCGGCCTCGACCTTGCGAACCACCACCCGGCTTAGCAGCGCCACGCCGGCGTGGGCCAGCGATTCGTACACCGACTTATATGCGTCATGATACTTGATGTACTTGCCCACCACCGCGATCGTGATTTCGTGGGACGGGTTGAAGACCGCCTGGAGCATTCCCCTCCAATCGGCGACGTCCAGCGGCTTGGCCTGCAGATGAAGCTTCTCCACGATCAGCTCGTCAAGCCGATTATCTACCAGGCTGAGCGGCACCTCGTAAATACTCACGGTCTTGTCGCGCTCCTCGAT
This sequence comes from Gemmataceae bacterium, assembly GCA_035546275.1. Lineage (GTDB taxonomy): Bacteria > Planctomycetota > Planctomycetia > Gemmatales > Gemmataceae > UBA4732. Next base: position 16,806 of record DATKHW010000915.1, on the reverse strand, counting down.
CACCGCCCGCTGCTCGACATTGCAAAAAAGAGCGATTTTATCGGCCATATCCTTGGTCATTTCGCGCTCGGTCCGGCAAATCAGAACGTCGGGCTGGATGCCGATTTGGCGCAGCTGGCCCACGGAGTGTTGCGTCGGCTTCGTCTTGGCCTCGCCCGCCGCTTTCAAGTACGGAATCAGCGTCAGGTGAATGTAGAGGCAATTCTCCTTGCCCACGTCCAGCGCGAACTGGCGAATCGCTTCCAGAAAGGGCAGACCTTCAATGTCGCCCACCGTGCCGCCGATTTCAGTGATGACGACGTCCACATCGGGCGCGACCAGTTTGCGCACTGCCGCCTTGATTTCGTCGGTGACGTGTGGGATGACCTGCACGGTTTTGCCGAGATAGTCGCCGTGCCGCTCCTTCTCGATCACTGACTGATAAATCCGGCCCGTGGTGAAGTTGCAATCACGACTGAGCGGGGCGTTGGTGAAACGCTCGTAATGGCCCAGATCGAGGTCGGTTTCGGCGCCGTCGTCAAGGACGTACACCTCGCCGTGCTGGTACGGGCTCATCGTCCCGGGATCGACGTTGAGATAGGGGTCGAATTTCTGGAGCCGGACGCGGAGGCCGCGGTGCTCCAGCAACATGCCGATGGCCGCGCATGTAAGCCCCTTGCCCAGGGAACTCACCACGCCGCCCGTGACGAAAATGTGTTTGGTTTGCTTGGCCGCGGTCGCGCTGTTGCTTGGCAAGGTCGTCGCCTCGTGGGGGTCGCCGGATGTTCACCAGTGTTTACTATACCCGGCAGTACGGCGACCGTGGAGACGGAGCAAAGTCGGCCGGCCTTCGCCGCAGCTTCATGCCGCTAGACTCTGACGGTTGCGCCGCCATGCGGCCACGAATTGCAGGTAGTCGTCGTAGGTGTCCACACCGGGCGTGGTATGGCCGACGACGCCGACCTGAATGCGACGGCCGTGCGCTAGGGCACGCAGCTGTTCCAGTTTTTCGAGCATTTCCAAGGGATGCGGCGGCAGGTCGGCCAGGCTCAGCAGGAAGCGACGGCGATAGGCATAAACGCCCAGGTGCTGCAGGAAGCGAGGCGGACGGGCGGCGAAGTCGGGCTGCGCGTCGCGCACAAAAGGGATCGGGCTGCGACTGAAATAAAGTGCTTGCCCCGCCGCGTCGCAGACCACCTTGACGCAATTGGGATTGCGCCACTGTTCAGCTGACGCTAGCGGAGCGGCCAGCGTGGCCATGTCGGCCAACGACTCGGCCAGGACGCGGATGAGCGTTTCCACCGACGCCGGCTCGATGAGCGGTTCATCGCCTTGCAGATTGACCACGCAATCGGCCTCGAGATGGCGAGCCGCCTCGGCGACGCGGTCCGTACCGCTGGCGTGGTCGCGGCAGGTCATTTCAGCGCGGCCGCCGAAGCTCTGCACCGCGGACGCGATGCGCGAATCGTCCGTGGCGACGACGACGGCGTCCACGCCGCGGACCTGGCTGGCGCGCTCATAGACGTGCTGGACAAGGTATTTGCCGGTTTGGCGCAGCAGCGGCTTGCCGGGCAGCCGGCTCGAACCGTAACGGGCGGGAATGACGACGACGGTTTTCATCGGGACCTCCCTGTCCACGGCCGGCGAGACGCACAGCCTGTTCTGCGATAGATTAGAACGGTTCGCCGATTGGATGCAAGACGGAACGGCCGCAGGAGGACGCATCATGTCTGAGACATTGCAGCGGCATTTTGCGCTCTATGATACCGGCCCCAACGGCCAGCTGTTGCTGCACGCCATGCCGTTGCTGCTCGGCGCCTTGTGCGTCATCGCGATCGCGTACCGCTATTACAGTGCCTTTCTGGCGGCGAAGGTGGCTGCGCTCGACGACTCCCGGCGCACGCCGGCCCACCGTTTCAACGACGGCCAGAACTATCACCCGACCAACAAATGGGTGCTTTTCGGCCATCACTTCGCCGCCATCTCGGGCGCCGGCCCGCTGATCGGCCCCGTGCTGGCCATTCAGTACGGCTACATGCCGGGTCTGTTGTGGCTGGTGATCGGCGTTTGCCTGGCCGGGGCCGTGCAGGACATGCTGGTGTTGGCCGCGTCGGTGCGCCGCGGCGGTAAGTCGCTGGCCGAGATCGCGCTGGCCGAGCTGGGGCCGTGGGCCTATCGCGTCACTTCGGCGGCGATCCTGTTCATCGTCGTTATTGCGCTGGCCGGACTCGGCTTCGTCGTCGTCAAGGCGCTCGGCGGCGAGGCGGTGGCGTTGGGGGGGAAGGGCATGGAGATCATTCTCCCGCAGGGTAAACACCCGGAGTTGATCGAGGGACGATCTGACTTACACCATTCCACCTATCGTTTTCCGGAGGGCTGCACGATCAAGTACAACCACGACGACCCAGGCGTGGAGCGAGCCGAATCGTTTGAAATCGTAATTCCTATTGTTAGCGACAACCCCCAGCCTTTTACACCCGTGGCCGGGAAAATCGCGCCTGCGGCGGACGACAGCCGGGTAAGGCCGGATGGCATCAGAATCTGGCCCGGCAGCTACCAAGTCGTCAAGGGCAGTTCCTGGGGCACGTTCACCATTGCCGCCACCATCCCCATAGCCCTGTTCGTCGGTTTCTACATGTACCGCCTCCGCAAAGGGCGCATCATCGAGGCGTCGCTGATCGGCGGGGCGCTGGTGCTGGCGGCGACCGTCGCCGGGGCCTGGATACCCGGCTCGCCGCTGGAGGGCGTGTTTTCGCTGACCAAGGGCCAGACCGTGCTCGCCATCACGGTCTACGGCTTCATCGCGTCGGTGTTGCCGGTCTGGATGCTGCTCGTCCCGCGCGACTATCTCTCCAGCTTCCTCAAGATCGGCACCGTGATTCTGCTGATCGCGGCCGTGTTCGTGGCCAATCCGGTGCTGCTGTCGCCGATGCTCAACCCGGTCTTCCAGAACGGCGGCCCAACGTTTCAGGGCGGCATCTTTCCGTTCGTGTTCATCTGCATCATGTGCGGCTCGATCTCTGGTTTCCACGCCCTGGTGTCGTCGGGCACGACGCCGAAGATGGTGGACAAGGAATCGCACATCCGGCCGATCGGCTATGGGGCGATGCTCATGGAGGGGATCGTCGGCATTGTGGCGCTGATCGCGGCCGCGTCGCTGCCGCCGCGGCTCTACTACGACATCAACGTCGGCCTGGACAAAGCAGAGAAATGGGCGCCGGCCGTCGCCCAGGTGGACCGCGAATTCAGCGGCGCCCAGGACGTGGCCCATCTGGCCGTCGATGCGGAAAAACACGATCTGGCACACGTCGAACGCATGGTCGGCAACGAATCGCTGCGAGGTCGGACCGGCGGCGCCGTGACGCTGGCGGTGGGCATGTCGTTCGTGCTGAGCGACGCGCTCGACTGGGCCAACAACCCGGCGACGGTGGCGGGCCTGATGAAGTACTGGTATCACTTCGCCATCATGTTCGAGGCGCTCTTCATCCTGACCACCATCGACGCCGGCACGCGCATCGCGAGGTTTGTATTGCAGGAAATGCTCGGCAAGATCCACCGGCCCTGGGAGCGCGCCGACTCCTGGTTCGGCGCCATCGTGGCGACCGGAGCGGTGACGGCAGGGTGGGGACTCTTGGTTTATACGGGGTCCATCGATACGATCTGGCCCATGTTTGGGATAGCGAATCAGCTCTTGGCGGTCGTGGCGCTCAGCGTAGTCACGACGCTGCTGGTGAACACCGGCCGCGGCCGGTACGCCTGGGTCACGCTTTTGCCGATGCTATTCGTCCTTTCCACGACGCTCACGGCCGCGTACCAGACGGGGGCCTATCAGTTCCCGGCCATGATCGCCGGCGGCCAGGTGCTAAAGGGATCGCTGAGCATGGCGATGACGGTGTTCGTTGTGACGTGCGTATTGACGCTGCTGCTGCTGGCCACGGCGCGGCAGCTAACCGTCTTGCGCGGAGTCATCCCGACCCGTCCCGAGCCGACACCGGAAGGCGAGCCGAAAGTCGCGCTTTTCGGAGAGCGAAAGTCGATCAACGGCGGTAAAGCAGACGGCGACGAAATCCAATCGCCGCCCGGCGTGGCGCCGGCCCCGTGATCCCTATTAAGGTGCGGAGGCAAGACCGACGTCGCCTTGCAGAAGCCACAGCCAGGCGCTGCCGTCCGTGAATTCCCATAAGTCGCCGTCGGTCAGCGTGGCGAACAAGTCGTCGTTCGTCGCCGTCGGCGATGCGCTTACCTGGGCGAAGGAGCCGCCCGACAGTTCCGCCCAGCCCGCGTCGCTGTGCATCCACAGAGTGTTTCCAGCAGCGGTGATCGCAACCACCCTGTCCGCCGCGCCGGCGCTGATGCCGAGGATGGTTCCGGCTGGCGACAGCAACGTCCAGCCCTCGTTCAAGCCCGTCCCAATGGCGGGGTTGTGTTCCCACAGTGAACCGCCCGCGACGATGCCGTACACCACCGCCTGACCCGACAGGTTAAGACCCGCGCTGACCTGCGTGAACGAGCCTGTTGAAAGCTGCGTCCAGGATGCATTGGGGCCATTTACCTGATACTGCCAGAGATTATCGCCAAATGTGACAATCGCAAATGCCGTCTCTCCCGACGCTGTGGATGCGGCGCTGACGGAAAGGATAGTTCCACCTGGCGACAGCTGCGACCACGGACTATTGGAATCGGGATTGTACTCCCACAGGGAATTGGCGAATGGGCCGGCGCTAGGGCCGAGGACGCCGAACACCACTGCGTCGCCATACACATTGGTCGCGGCGCTGATTTGCTGGAAGTCGCCGCCGGAAAGCTCCGTCCAGCCCGAGGGCGAATGCTCAAAGAGTGAATTGCCCGCGGTGGTGACGGCGAAGACCACGGCGCCATTCCGGGCGGCGACCGAGCTGATAGAGGCGATTGTGCCGTTCGGCGACAGCAAGAGGCCGCCGGCGACGGTTGTGGGCGTCTGCTCGGTCAGCGAGTTGTCCGCATTCAGCACAAACGTCACCGCTAATGGCGGATTTTTCTCAGTCTGCAGCGGCGGCGCCACCGTGACGGTAACGGCATCGACCACGTCCGCCAACCCCGTGCCGCTTACGGCGATGCTGAGGAGGTAGCTGTTCTTGGCAGCGAAATTCGCCGTGAAATTGGTCCTTAACGTGTTTCCAATAAGCTGGAAGTCGGCGTTGTCGTTGTTGGCCGGGACGTTTCCAAAGGTGAATGTAGGCGTCAGGAATGTGCCAGCAGGCAGTCCGGGAACGATAATGGTCAGTGGCGTGCCCGGACCGCTGTCGTCGGAGAGGGTGTTGGACGCGAGGGCCGCTGAAACCAAGACGTTGTTGACGGCCAAGTCGGCTCCAGCGTCGGCGTCGGCGCCGACTTGGCCCAGGTCGATCGCTGGGACATAGGCGCTGATAAAGCTGTCGCGCGTCAGCAACGGTGGGCCGGCGCTGGCGTCGCCGCCAACCGTGTCCGAACCGCCCTGTCCGCTAGCGAGGAGGTTGGCGCCCGTTTGCCGCAGCCAGACGAAGTCGTTGGCGACGCCGGCGACGCCGGATTGGCCGGCAACGAGGTCGTTGGCCGTGCTGAGAAACGAAATCAGATGGCCGTCGTCGTCAATCGCCGGATTGGTGGAACCGCCGGCGGCGCCGGTGGAAGCGGCCTGACGGCTCACCAGGGTCTGAGTATTCGTCTGCGTGTTGAACTCGAAGATGTTGCCCGTCGGGCCGGTCTGGCCTGCGACGAGATTGTCGGCGTCGCTGCGATACGCCACATAGCCGCCGTTGCCGTCGATGGCTGGACTGTCCGAGTCGCCGTCGCCCGTGAGCGCGGCCGTGCCATTGACGCCGCTGACCAGACTGATGGCGCCGCCCGATACCTTGTAAAGGAAAACATTGCTCAGTCCGGCGCCGCCGCTGCTGGCCTGACCGCTGACGAGATTGGAGGCTGTGCTGACAAACGCGACAGCGCTGCCGTCATGGCTGAGAGCGGCGCTGCCGCCGGAGGAAGCAATCAATGTCAGCGCCCCGCCGATGGAATTGTAGAGCGAAACGCTGCCGCCTGTGGGTCCGCTTTCGTATGCAACCAGCTGCCCACTGTCGCTGATCTGCGGACTGCGATCCACCACAGACAGGGTATCTGCGTAGGAGTCGATGATGGTCGTTGAATCACTATTGCGGTTGTAGAGGGCCACGCCGACGGCGTCGTCGCCCGTGTCGCCGAATGCAAAGGCCACCTCTTGCCCGTTGGCGCTGATAGCGGGCTGGAATGAATCGTAGTAGACCGTCGTTGGAATGCTGTTCACGATCTGGATCACCGAGGGCGCCTGAATCAACGCCGGATTGCCGGGCGCATGATTGACCAGTGTAACGGCGCCCGTGGCGACGTTATACAGGTAGATGTATTCGATCACTGGGCCAGGCTCGGTGGACTGACTGAACTCGTTGGACGGTATCGACTCTCCAGACACCAGGTTGTTGTCGAAGCTGGCGAAGGCGATGGTGCTTCCGTCGGCGCTGATGACGGGCTTGATGTAGTCGGGCGGCGGCGCGGTCGGGTCGGCGCTCAGGAAGAAGCCGGAGCGAACGCCGCCGTCGCCCGTCGTGTTAAAGGACCCGACCATCTGCGCCGGGTTGGGCACATGGTTGACGAGCACGGTCGCGCCGTTCGCTTTGTTGTACAGGAAGATATTCTGCTGGTTGTTGACCGTGACCTGGTTGGGTATGAGGTTCGTGGCGTTGCTGACGAAGACCGTGAGGTTCCCGTCGGCGCTTGCAGACGTGGGGAAGCTGTCGCTGGGCGTCGGCGGAAGGGGGAAAGCCGCTCTCGACGCCAGGGTCGCGCCTGCGCTGCCTGGACTATAGGTGAAAACGTCCGCGACCGCGTTGGCGTCGTTCAATGTCGTCAGATTCGAGGCCAGGCTGTGAAATGCCAGCAGACTGCCGTCGCCGCTCAGCACCGGAAAGCTGGATTCGGCGTTGCCGCTCGTTGCTTTCAAGCCGTTCGCGCTGCTGGCCAGCGCCGTGCTATTGGTCGATCTGCTGTAAACGTAGATGTTGTCGAGGCCGGCGCCGTTGCTTTCGCTGGGCGCGAGATCGGCGGCGTTGCTGACATAGGCGATGAGACTGCCGTCGGCGCTCATGCTCAGGATTTGTGGGCCGGCCAGGAACTCCGCGTCGGTGATCGGGTCGGCGGGGCCGGTTGGTCCTGTCGGCCCCGTGGGGATGCCGGAGGGCGTCAGGTCGGGGACGCCGCCGGCCGCCGCGACGGACCCAACGACGTGGGTGAGGAGAGCAAGACTCTGAGACTGGCCATTGTATAGAAAAACATTGCCGGCCGCACTGCCCTGCCCCGCAGTTAGGTTCGTCGCGGAGCTGGCAAAGGCGATGAATTGCCCGTTGCTGCTGACAGCCACACTGAAGCCCGCGGCGCCCGAGTTGGCGTCGCCGCCCGTCGTCGGCGAGCCGCCGGCGCGGCTCACCAGGGTGTTGGTTTGCGACGATACGCTGTAGCTGAAGACATTGTCAATCAAGGAGCTGGTCATTCCGGCGACCACGTCGTCGTCGCTGACAAAGGCAACGGTCGAACCGTCGGCGCTGATGACGGGTCCAAAAGTGCTACCCCCGGCGCCGAATGTGGACGACTGCGTTGGGTCGAAGCTGACGAGCTGATTCGACTGCGTCGTCGGGTTGTAGAGGTAGACGTCAAAGGCCGAGCCGGTGAAACCACTAATTACATCCGTGGATCCGTCCACGAAGGCGACCATGCCGTTGTTGGCAACCGACGGCGCGCCCACGGCGCCGTATACAGTCTTGCCATCCTGGCCGATGAACGCCGAGTCTACCCCGAACTGGTCGGTGACGTTGTCTTGGCCAGCTGCATGAGTAACGATTTGCGTACTTCCTGTCGCGGTGCTGTACTCATACAGGAAGAAAGTTTGGGCGTTCGGGGCTGTGGTGTGGCCCTGATTGGCGACCAGGTTCGTTCCGTTGCTGGTGAAAAGTATGTAGGCGCCATTGGGACTGACGGCGTCAGGCTCGGAGTCGGCGCTTTGGCCGGACGGCCCGGCGGCGGGCGCCGTTGCGGAGCCATTGGCATGGCTGATTAGTGTAAACTGTCCCGTGGCGATGGTGTAGCGGACCACGGCCTGATCGCCGGCCGTGAGGCCCGGCGCGTATTCCGGCGCTTCGCTGCCGAACGTTACGAAGGATCCATCCGGGCTGATGACCGGACTGTAGGAAGGCTGCGCGGAAGCTGGGGATTGCGTAACGGCGCCGTTTGGCATGTGACTGACCAAGGTCACGCTGTTGTGCAGGCGGTCGAGCAAAAAGATGTTCTCGATCCCTGCTGGCCCGGTCTGTCCCGGGACCAGATTTGGCGCCGTGCTCTCGAAAGCCACATACTGGCCGTTACCGCTTACCGAAGGAGAATCGGACGCGCCTCCGGCGCTGTCCGAGGGCAGCGTTACGCTGGGCGGCAACGAGATGACCTGGAGCGTCGAGAGCAGACAACGATCATCCAGTCGCTCCACGGTCAGCCGAGCCATCGCCCGCAGGCGTCGCCGGGCAGCGCGGCCGTCGCCGTGCCTTGTCAGCGCCGACCCGCCCAACCTGCCGCCAAGCCACCATGCAACGGAACGAAGTGAAGGCGCCATCCGCGTGCTCCCAGGAAAGGAGGAACCATGCCGTTGCTCGCACAGGACCGAACAACGATTGTACGGGCGCCTGGACGGAATGCAATGAATTATCGGACCGGATCATGAATTCATGAACACTCCAGAGTTCGAAGCCATTTCTGATCTGCGGCCGACGCAGACGCCCTGGTTATGGTCATAAAACCGCGCTCTCTTCTCGCCGCATCGCCGCCGCCTAGGATAAATAGCGCGTAAGGCCGGGAGTGGATCAACGCGATTGAAACCATGCTGCGTGAACTGTCCGTCCAGAATCTGGCACTGATCGAGGACGTTCGCGTCGAGCTGCAGCCGGGCTTTTGCGTCTGGACGGGCGAAACCGGGGCCGGCAAGTCGCTCCTGCTCGGCGCCCTCGGCCTGCTGCTCGGCGATCGCGGGTCGACCGATCTGCTGCGAGCCGGCGCCGACGAACTGCGGGTCGCCGGCCGTTTTGAGATTGAGACGCCGCAGCGGCGCAAGGCGGTCGAAACCGTTTTGCATTCGATCCTCGAACAGAATGAGGTCATCCTGGCGCGGCGGCTGACGCGAACGGGCCGCAGCCAGGCTTATGTCAACGATCAACCGGCCGCTGTGTCCACGCTTCGCCAAGTCGGCGAGCTGCTCGTGGACGTCCACGGCCAGCGGGAGAGCGAATCGCTGCTGCATCCGGCTTATCAGCTACAGCTGCTCGACGCCTTCGGCGGCCTGGAGGAACCGCGACAAGTGTATCTGAAACAAGCGGAAAAGGTGCGAGAGCTGCGCCGCCATTTCGCCGAACTTTCGGCCGTCCGGGAACAGCGGCAGCGCGAGCTGGCGCTCATCCGCTTTGAGCGCGAGGAATTGGATCAGGCCGCGCTGGCGCCAGGCGAGGTCGCCGGGAAGAGCCGCGAGCGCGAACGACTGGCGCACGCCCAGAATCTGCGGACGTTCGCCGAGCACGCGGCCGGACAGCTCTATGACGAGGACGGCTCCGTTGTCGAACGGCTCGGCCGGCTGCAACGCGAGGCCCAGTCGTGGGCCGCCGTCGATCCGGGGCTGGAAGAAGTCGTGCGCCGCCTAGAGGAGATGCAGACGGAAGTGCAGGAGGCGACGCGAACGCTGCGCCGGCTGTCGCAGCACTGGGAGGCCGACCCCGAGCGGCTTGAAGCCGTCGAGCAGCGTCTGACGTTCCTGAAGCGATTGGAAACGAAATACCGTCGCAGCGTGGACGATCTGATCGCCTACCGGTCCAGCCTGGACGAGCAGGAAACGCGGTTGCAAAAGGACGAGGAAGATCTCGAGGGTATTCAGGAGCAACTGGCCACGGAATATGCGCAATTGCGGGCAGCGGCGGCCGACCTGAGTAAGCGGAGGAAAAAGATAGCCAAACGTCTGGCGGTGGAGACGCAGAAACAGCTAGCCGAACTCGGCATGGCGGATGCGCGGTTGGAGGCGGTGCTGGATCCGGTCCCGCTGGGCGACGACCCGGCGGCGTCGGAAGTCCCGGCGTGGGGGGCGGAGCGGCTGGAGCTGACGCTGGCTGCCAATCCCGGCGAGCCGGCGTTGCCGCTGCGCAAGGTGGCGTCCGGCGGCGAGCTGTCGCGGTCCATGTTGGCCCTGAAGACGGTGCTGGCCGGACACGACCAGATTGAGACGCTGGTCTTCGACGAAATCGACGCCAACGTCGGCGGTCGGCTCGGCGACGCGATCGGCCAGAAGCTGGCGGCGCTAGGGCGGACGCATCAGGTCGTGTGCGTGACGCATCTGCCTCAGGTGGCCAGCTATGCGCGCTGGCACTGGACCATCCATAAGGCCTGCCGCGGCGGCCGTACTCTGACGGAGATTCATCCGCTTGCGGACGCTGAGCGCCTGGAGGAATTGGCCAGCATGATGCGCGGCGCCGCCCGGGGCGAGACGACGCGCCAGGAGGCGGCCGCCATGTTGGAAGCGGCCCGCCGCAGTTGGTGAACGCCCCAGCAGAGGAGAATCATCGTGCCGAGACTTACCGTGGAAGGCGTCGGGACGTTCGACGTGCCGCAGGGCAAGCGGCTGGTGCTGGCCCTGGAAGACGAAGCGAAGATCGATCAGCTGCACGCGTGCGGCGGCAACGCCCGCTGCACGACCTGCCGCGTGCAGTTCGCAGCGGGCGAGCCGGACCGCATGACCGAGGCGGAAAAGCAGGTGCTGGCCGCCCGCGGTCTGACCGGCGTGCGGCTGAGCTGCCAGATTGCGTGCGATCACGACATGACCGTCCGGGCGATCAGCCGCTTGGCGGGCAGCGGCCGCGCGGATGCGGGAATGCGACCCGCCGACGAGATCACGCCGCCGCCAGTTTGGGCGGCCAAGTAAAACGCCCGAAATCTGCTTGCGTAGGCCGCTTTAATCTGGTGCAATGCGGCCAGTGTCGAGGATGGGTCCTATTGACCCGCAACCCGTTTTCCTTCAAGGAGGACCGTTCATGTCTCGAATCGCATCGTCGCCCCAGACCCGGACTCCGGTCGCCAGCCCGGCCAAGACGCCGCCGGTCGCCGCGGCCGGCGGGGGTTCTGTTCCCCAGGAGAAGATCGCCAAGCGGGCTTACGAGAAGTGGCTGAAGCGGGGCTGCGGCCACGGAAGCGACATGCAAGATTGGATCGAAGCGGAAGCCGAGCTGCGGGCCGAGGCGGGTATGCCCGGCAAGCAAGGCATGTCCTCGCATCGCTGAAGCGCACGTTCTCCGTGGCCTTTTCATTGGCCCCCGCCGCGCCCGGCGGGGGCTTTCCTGCGCCGCCGATGACCCTTCAATTCACGCCGCCGCCGCGAACCACGTCGCCGCTCACTCGGCTCGATCCGCGCTGGAAACTGGCGGCGATTGTCCTGGCCGCGATCGCCGTGGCCGCGCTTCATCGCTGGCCGGCGGCCGTCGCCGCCCTTTGCGGCGCGGTCGTACTGGCCTTGCTTGGCCGGCTGCCCTGGCGCTGGTGGGTTGCCCGCCTGGCCCCGGCCGTTCTGTTCGTCGCCGTCTTCGCCGTGCCGCCGCTCTTCTTCGGCCGCAATCCGCTGACCGCCGTGATCCTGTTATGCAAGGCCGCCGCTCTGGTGACGCTGGCCCTGGTGCTGCTGGCCGCGGCGCCGCTCGACGCCACACTTAAGGCGGCTCACGCCCTGCGCGCCCCCGGCGTGCTGGTGCAGCTGACGCTGATGAGCTACCGCTATGTCTTCCTGCTGGCCGACGAGCTGGGTCGGCTGCGAATCGCCTTGCGGCTGCGCGGCTACCGCAATCGCGCCAACCTCCACAGCTACCGCACCATCGGCGCCGTCAGCGGCGCCTTGCTGGTGCGCGGCTGGGAGCGGGCGGACCGCGTCGGCCAGGCCATGCGCTGCCGCGGTTTCGATGGGCGCTTCCGCTCCTTGTCCGACTTCCGCACCAGCGCCGCCGACGTGCTGGCCTTCGTCGTCATTGTCGCTGCAGCGGCCGGCGTGTGCGCGGTGGATTGGATACTTTAGCTATCAGCTATCAGCTAATAGCTGGTAGCTGATAGCGGTTAACTGGAGCATTCGTGTCCGCCGACCCCGCCATCCTTGTTCGCGACCTGACCTACGCCTATCCACAAGGACCGAAGGCATTGGACGGCGTGTCGTTCGAGATCGCCTCCGGCGACAGCGTCGGCTTGATCGGGCCCAATGGCGCGGGCAAAACGAGCTTGTTCCTGTGCCTTGCCGGCGTGATGAAGCCCCAGGCCGCAGAAATGCGAATCGGCGGCTTCGACCCGCGCGATTCAGCGCAGCGCCGCCGGCTGCCGTCCTGCGTCGGCGTCGTCTTTCAGAACAGCGACGACCAGCTCTTTAGCGCGACGGTGTTCGATGACGTGGCGTTCGGCCCGCTGAACCTCGGCCTGCCGCCCCAGGAGGTGCGGCGGCGAACTGCGGAGGCGCTGGCGGCTGTGGCGCTTAGCGGCTTAGAGGAGCGGCCGCCGTTTCACCTCTCCGGCGGCGAGAAGCGGCGCGTGGCTCTGGCCGGCGTGCTGGCCATGCGACCGCAGGTGCTGTTGCTGGACGAGCCGTCGCTGCACCTCGACCCGCGCGGCCGGCGCGAATTCATCCAGCTTATCAAGGGTCTGCCCGGCACGAAAGTGATCGCCTCGCACGACCTGGAATTGATCCTCCAAACCTGCAGCCGCGTCTTGCTGCTGGAAGGCGGCCGGCTCATGGCGGACGGGCCGGCGCGGACATTGTTGGCGGACGTGGCGCTGATGGAAAAGCACGGCCTGGAGGCGCCGTACAGTTTGCGGGATGGATAACCGCCGCGTTTCGGCTTGCGAATCGCGCCGTCTCTATGGCAATCACTTGGGAATGCAATTTGCGTCGCCAAAAGGTATCCATAGCTCATCCTGACTGCGCGCCCCAAGGAGGCTCCGATGACCTCGAAGAAAAGGCAGTGGGTTCGGAGGGTGACGACGGTTTCCACGTTTCCGCCCAAGGACGTGTTCACGAAGGACGCCGCGACTATCGCCCGCGTCATGGCGAGCAAGAAGGTCAGCCCTAAGGGAATCGGCTCCGGAATTCGCATGGTGCAGTATTTCATCAACCGGGCCGGTAAAGGCCTCTCAGCTGAGCGCCAGCACGTTTTGGAAGAAGCCAAGAGGCTTCTTCAGGCGAAGGCGGCCAAGCAGAAAAAGAGAGGAGAGTGATCCGTCATGGCGGCACGAACGGCTGCGGCTGATGATCGCGCATTCGCCTTCCTGCGAGTGAATGAGCGTCCGGGCAAGCCGCGGAAGCACGGCGTCACCGAAATCCGCGGGCCGTACTACACGCCGATGGGCAAGCGCTATTTGCAGGACGTGCTTGAGACGATGGGCCGGTATGTGGACGCGCTCAAGTTCGCCGGCGGCTCCTTCACCCTGATGCCGCGACAGGCCGTAAAAGAACTGATTGATCTCTGCCATCTCCACGATGTGCTGGTTTCCACCGGCGGCTTCATCGAGCACGTAGTGACGCAGGGCGGCGACGCCGTGCGCCGGTACATCGGCGAGTGCAAGGAGCTGGGTTTCGACATCGTGGAGATTTCCGCCGGCTTCATTACCGTGCCTACGGACGACCTGCTGCGGCTGGTCGAGCACGTCCAGAAAATGGGGCTGAAAGCCAAGCCGGAAGTGGGCATTCAATTCGGCGCCGGTGGGGCCACTGCCGTCGCGGAGCTGGAGGCCGAGGGGACGCGCGATCCCGATTGGGCGATCGCGCAGGCCCGGCGCTTCCTGGAGGTGGGGGCCTACCAGATCATGATCGAATCCGAGGGAATTACTGAGAACGTCACGACCTGGCGCACCGACGTGCCGGCTCGGATCGCCAACGCCCTTGGCTTGGACAAGGTCATGTTCGAGGCGGCCGACCCCGAAGTGTTCGCCTGGTACATCAAGAACTACGGCCCCGAGGTCAACCTCTTCGTGGACCACAGCCAGATCGTTCAGCTCGAATGTCTGCGCTCGGGAATCTGGGGAACCAAGAGCCTCTGGGGCCGCGTCGTGACCTACAAGGGCTGAACCAGCGGTCTAACCCGGGCGCAGCCGTTCTACCAGCCGCTGCAAAACCGATTCTTCCCTTTCGACATACTGTTTGTAGGCGATCGCGTCGGTGCGATGCGCTTCGACGTGCTTGTCGCGAAGCGCCCATTCCAGAATACTAAGCAGCTCTTTCTGCTCCTCCGCCGTCAGGGTGAGCGTAATGCTTGGAGCGCCAGTGGCTTGTTCCGTCGGCATGGCTCGTCTCCTTGATAGTGGGCGACAAGAAACATCATTGCCGCATTATTCGTGCCAAATCAGCAGTCGGCCTGCGCCGGGCACGCCGATTGCACAGTGATCCTCTGTTCTTGTCAGCCATTGCAATGTGCCCTGGGAGGACGTGTCATGAGAGAAACAACTATCACACTGCCGGAACTCGGTATGGTCGCCGGCACCCGTGCGGCCCTCGGCGTCGGCCTTGGTCTTCTGTTTGCCGGGCTCCTGACGGCCGAACAGCGGCGCGCCATCGGCTGGACGCTTGTGGCGTTCGGCGCCGCCGTCACGGTTCCTCTGGCGGTCGAAGTCCTCGGCAAGGTTCGCAGCGCGGCCTCCGCCGAAAGGTTGCCGCCGACGAAGGACGGGCTGGAGTCCGAAGCCGATCGCATCCGCCGGCGGCTTCGACCGGAAGAGCGCGTCGGCTATGCAGAGTAGAAGAGCAGAAGAAACGACGCAAAATTGGGCTCGATCGGGGTTTCCCATCCTGGAAGGCGCCTAGAAGGAGAGTGAAAGCATGGCAAACCGCGTGAAAAAGAACGGCGACGGCGACGGCGCCAAAAGCCATCCGGCCGAGCGACAGCCTGCTGACAAACGAAACCTACCGGCGCCGCGGCATGAAGCGGCCCATCGGCCGGCGCCCATCTCGGAACATCCGCTGGCCCGTCTCCGTGACGAGATGAACGCGTTGTTCGATCGCTACTCCGGCGGCTGGCCGGTCCTAGGGAAATGGGATAAGAGCCTGGTACGCTTCTGGGACGTGGACGTGGAGGACGCGGCCAACGAGGTCGTGGTGCGGGCGGAGGCCCCCGGCTTTGAACCGAAGGATTTCGACATCCACGTCAGCGGCAATCTGCTGACGATTCAAGCCGAACACCATCATGCGGCCGAACAGCAGCATGAGGGCTATCGGTCCTGGGAGCGGCGCTACGGCCGGTTCCTTCGGTCGATCCCTCTGCCCACGGCCGTTGACGCCGGCAAAGTGGATGCGCATTACCGCAACGGCGTCCTGGAACTGCATTTGCCGCGGACGGAGAAAGCTCAGAGGCGGCGCGTTGAAGTGAAGGCTTAGAGTCTGTCCCAGAAGGGTTCGGCCTCTGCGCTGGAGTCCCGGCTTTAGCCGGTTTCGGCGGGAAAACCGGCTAAAGCCTGGACTCCCACCCAGAAGCTGCCCCTTATTGGACAGTCACTCAGACCTCACGCCAGCAGTCGGCGGACCGCGCCCGCGGAAACCTGTTCCAGGGAGTCCGCGACGAGGTCCGCCCCCGCCTGGCGCAGCGAGTCCACGGAATGATGTCCGACAAAGCGGACCGCGATGCACTTCATTCCCGCGGCCTTGGCCGCCTCCACGCCCGCTACGGCGTCCTCCAGCACTACACATCGCGCGGGCGACATGCCAAGGCGCTGGGCCGCGACCTGAAAGACCTGCGGATCGGGCTTGCCGCGCTGCACATCCTCCATCGATACGATGACGTCAAAGAAGCGCCTCACGCCGGTAAGACGCAGGATCAAATCGAGGTTGGCCCGCGGGGCGCTGGAACCGATCGCCTGCCCGAAGCCGGCGCCATCGAGGTCGTCCACCAGGGCACGGACGCCGGGCAGCAACTCGACGCCTGCCGCGGCCGCAGCGCGGTACAGAACCTCTTTGCGATCCGCCAACTCTTCCGCATCCCGGCCGGCGATAGCATCTCCGAAAAGGATGTGAATGATCTCCGGGTTGCGCCGGCCGAACGTGCGACTGAAGTCGTCGCGGCTGAAGGGTCGACCGCGCTCCGCGGCCGTCGCCTCCCACGCCCGGAAGTGCAGTTCCGCCGTGTCCACCAGCGTCCCGTCCACGTCCCAGATGGCCGCGTATTCGTCCCCGTCCGGCATGATCGCCTCCCTCACCCGCGCCCGAGAATCTCCCGCGCCGCATTGCGTCCCGCCGAGCCGATCACGCCGCCGCCCGGATGCGCCGCCGCCCCGCACAAGTAGAGGCCGCGGATCGGCGTTTGATAACCGGCCCATCCCAGCACGGGCCGCAGCGAAAAAAGTTGACCGAGGTTCATGGCCCCCTGGAAGATGTTGCCGCCGGTGAGGCCGAAGACGCGCTCGATGTCCGGCGGCGCCAGCACCTGCCGGGCCAGCACCGAGCGCTTGAAATTGGGCGCGTACTCATTCAGCAGATCGAAGCAGCAGTCGGCGAACGCCTCGCGCTGGTCCTCCCAAGTCCCTTCACGGAGCTTGTAAGGCGCGTATTGGATGAACATCGACATGAGGTGCTGGCCCGCCGGCGCCACAGTCGGGTCCACCGCAGACGGCAGAGTGCATTCCAGAATCGGCCGGGCCGACGGCCGGCCGTACTTGGAGTCGTCATAGGCCCTTTCGAGATAGTCAATGTCCGAGCAAATGTGGATGGTGCCGCGATGCTGCGGCCCTGCTTGCGTCCCACGGCAGGCG
>DATKHW010000914.1:0-5800 GCA_035546275.1 Gemmataceae bacterium | reverse complement strand
CTGGCGGCACGGTCAGGCAACCGTGCCGCAACAGGGGGAAAAGCCGGGCACGAACTCAACGGATATCCACGATTTCCGCGGATCGCGCGATTGACATTTACTGGGTCTGTGAGGTATCTTATGCCGCTGCCGCAGATCGTTTCCGATCCCAAGGTCATGATGGGCAAACCGGTCATTGCCGGGACGTGCATCACCGTCGAACTGCTGCTGGAGAAGTTGGCGGCTGGGGAGCCGGCCGAGCAGATACTCCGCGCCCACTCCCACCTGCCGGAGGGGAGCATCCCGGCCGCTCTCGCCTATGCCGCCGCGGTGGTCCGTAACGCGTCGACCGTCCCGCTGGAGCGCCGCTCGGCATGAGACTGCTCGCCGACGAGAGCGTGGATGGGCCGGTGGTTGTCGATCAGGATCACTGGACCAAGGGGTACGTGCTGGTCGCGGGTGCGTAACGAACCCCGAGCAACTCCGTGAACGCTGAACCCGCGCTTGTCGTTCGTCGGATTTCCACTCGCCGCGCCCGTCGCCGTTTGCTACCATCGGGGCGGAAGCGCGAGTCCAAAGGAGCGAGTCCATGACGCCGTTGCCAGACGAATTCCGGCGGCTGAGCATCCCGGAGCGGATCGCGCTCGCGCAAGCCCTCTGGGATAGCATCGCGGCCGAATCGCACCCACCGCTCCTCTCCGACGCCCAGCGCCGCGAGTTGGAGCGGCGCGCCGCCGAGGACGACGCCGCCCCCGACGAAGTCGTGCCCTGGGAGGTCGTCAAGGCCGACATCCTCTCCCGGTTGGGTTCCCGATGAGCCTGCCCATCGTCTTGCGGGCCGCCGCGCGCGACGAGGCCGACCAAGCGGCCCGGTGGTACGAGGGGCAAAGGCCCGGATTGGGAGCCGATTTCGTTGCCGAGCTGCAGCGCGTGTTCGATGTCATCTCGGCCCACCCCGACCGCTGCGCGGTCGCCGCCGGCGATACTCGCGAGGCTCCCCTGTCGCGATTTCCCTATTGCGTCTACTATCGAGTCGGGCGGAACCGGGTGGTGGTCACGGCCGTTTTTCATACGGCGCGATCCCTCGATTTGGCAGTCGCGGTCGTAGCGGACTGCAGAAGAACCAGCCGCCAAGTCACGGCATATGCAAAATCTCCTGCCAGCTAACCGCTTTGGGGGTCCGAAGTGCTATCCGCTCGAGCCGGTCCAAATCCGAGATGCTGTTCAGCCCCGCCTTCATGGCTTCGTCGGGCGGCCCGAGTCGCTCTTCGCCCTGCTTCAGGATGACGCGTCGGAAGGCCTTCTCCTGCCCCTGGTCCAGGATCATCAAGTAGGTGTCGGATTCTTCCATCGCTCGTACTCCTCGAGAAATCGCCTTGCCGCCTTGCATTCGGGTTAGGGCGTTTCGAGGATTTCGTCCCAAGTCCCAGCCTTTGGAGCGCGACGAAGCATCCGATCCAGGCGCTCGAGGTCCGTGATGTTCTCGAGCCGACTCTTGACCTCTGCAGGAGGCGAGCCGCATGTTTCCTCTCCCATGAGCACGACGGCTTTCCGGGCGTGCTTCACTTGCCCTTCGTCCAGGATCATCAAGTAGGTGTCGGATTCTTCCATCGCTCGTACTCCTCGAAAGATCCGCGCGGCCGCGTCGCGCCGCACGCGCAGGCCGGTCAGCAAAAGGGCGTCGGTCAGCAGCTTTTTCGCCCGATCCGGCGGCGCCGGGGTCAGACGTTCCACAACCCGCTGTGCTACCGCGGCCAGTCCTTCCTCCAGGGGCTGCCCTTCCGGCAGGCGGCCGAGCATCGCCAGCGGCGCCACGCCCAGGTCGGCGGCCAGCAATTCCTCGGCAGGCCGCTCCCACAGACGCGCCACCGCATACCCGAATTCCATGCCGCCGCGCCCCGGCCGGGCCGCGCAGCGGATGACGCCGTTCATGTTGGAATTTGCGGCCTCCGCACGCAGCAACACGATCAGCGTATGAACCGGCACGCGGTAGTGCGCGAACAGCAGGGCATTATACACCATCAGGTCCGCGTGCTTCCAGGCGGCGGCGCTCGACTGGAAATCGAGGTGGATGATCTCCTCCAGCGGTTCGCCGAGGCCCAACACCAGATCGGCGGCCGTCGTCACCGTGGACAGATCGACGTTCGGCAGCTTCACCGGCCCGGTCGGCGGCCGGTCGAATGCGGCCAGGAAGCCCTCGGGGCTGTCCCGGCCCATATCCTTTAGCGTGGCGTCAAAGGTCATGCTCATCCGAAGAACCCCAGGGCCGCACGGCACGGCTCGCATCCGCCCGCCTTCCCTACCGACATACTATAGTCCCTCACCGGCGCTCATAATCCACTTCGCATATCCTTCTTCGGCATGGTACATTGGGGCGTTCCGCACACGGCCCCGGAGTACCGCCCATGCCCTTCGACGACCCCGCCTGTTTCCGCCTCGACCGCATTGCGGTTCGGCCCATTCACTGGCTCTGGCAGCCCTATCTCGCCTGCGGCAAGCTCGCCCTCCTCGACGGCGACCCCGGCCGCCGGCAAGTCGCTCGTCAGCCGCACGGCGCCGGCCGACGCCGATGAGCGTAAGGCCGACAGACCCCCGTCGCGCGCCGTGTCGGCCTTACGGCCTTGGCGGGCAATCCTTAGGGGGCGTGGTGGGTCTTGCGACCCACCCTACGGGCCGCGGTCCGCCATTTGCACCACTAAGGCATGGAAGGAAAAAGGGGCTGCAAATCCGCCGTTTTGGCGGTCCTGGCGGCGAGAAACGGCCGATCCGGCGCCCCTTGACTGGAAGGAGTAGGATTCCGATAGGGCAACCCCCCTATCCCCCTGAGGAGGTGGTCACCGATGACGCAAGAAAACGACACGGCCGTGGTGGTTCTCCCCATCCTGCCGCTCAAGAATACAGTCCTGTTTCCGAACTTGTTCATTCCCCTAGCGGTCGGTCGGCCGCAGTCGATGGCGGCCGTCGAAGCCGTTTTGGCCACGGAGGAGAAAGCCTTCGTCGTCGTCGCCCAGCGCGACGCCTCCGTCGAGACGCCCACCCTGGACGACCTCTATACCGTCGGCACGCGGGCGGTCGTCAAGAAGGCCGGCCGCGGCGAGAACGGCGTCGAGCTGATCGTCCAGGGCGTCGAGCGCGCGGCGATCCTCCGCGCCGAGCAAACCGAGCCGTTTATTAAGGCCCGCGTCCGGCCGCTGCCCTGGCCGGAAGACACGGGGACGGAAGTCGAAGCGCTGCAAGGCGCCGTCATGGAGCTGGCGGCCAAGGCGCTGTCGCTGGTGCAATTCCCGACGCAGATCGACGTGCGGCAGCTGGCGGCCCAGGCCGGCGACCCGCTGCGGCTGGTTTACCTGATCGCGTCGATGCTCAGCCTGGACGCGGCCAAGGAGCAGGCCATCCTGGAAGCGCAAACCCGCGTCGAAGCGCTGCGGCTCGTTCACGGCTACCTGTCGCATGAAGTGCAGGTGCTGGAGCTGCGCAAGAAGATCAGCAGCTCGGTCGAAACGGAGATGACCAAGCAGCAGCGCGAGCATATGCTGCGCCAGCAGATGCAGGCCATCCAGAGTGAACTGGGTGAAAAGACCCCCGAAAAGGCGGAAGTGGACGAGCTGCACAACCGGCTCAAAGAGGCCGACCTGCCGGACGAGGTGCGCAAGGAGGCGGAGCGCGAGCTGACCCGGCTGGAGCGGATGCCGGCCGCGGCGCCCGATTTCCAGGTGACGCGGACGTATCTGGAGCTGGTGCTGGAGCTGCCGTGGAAAAAGGCTACGGAAGATGTCATTGATCTGAAAAAGGCCCGCGAAGTGCTGGACGCGGACCACTACGATCTG
Organism: Gemmataceae bacterium; assembly: GCA_035546275.1. Classification (GTDB taxonomy): domain Bacteria; phylum Planctomycetota; class Planctomycetia; order Gemmatales; family Gemmataceae; genus UBA4732. The sequence continues at coordinate 1,994 of DATKHW010000914.1, read as the reverse complement.
GCGGAAGTGAAGGAGCGCATCCTGGAAGACCTGGCGGTACTGAAGCTGAATCCGAAGGCCAAGGCGCCAATCCTGTGCTTCGTCGGCCCTCCGGGCGTCGGCAAGACTTCCCTGGGCCAGTCGATCGCCCGCGCCCTTGGCCGCAAGTTCGAGCGGCTTAGCCTCGGCGGCCTGCACGATGAGGCGGAGCTGCGCGGCCACCGGCGCACCTACATCGGCGCCATGCCCGGCCGGATTCTGCAAGCATTGCGACGGGCCGGCGTCAACAATCCCGTGCTGATGCTCGACGAGGTGGACAAGCTGGGCCGCGACTACCGCGGCGACCCGGCCAGCGCCCTGCTGGAGGTCCTTGACCCGGCCCAGAACAACACCTTCCGCGACAACTACCTCGACCTGCCGTTCGACCTGTCGAAGGTGCTGTTCATCACGACGGCCAACGCGCTGGACGCGATCCCGCGGCCGTTGCTGGACCGGATGGAGCTTCTGCGTCTTTCCGGATACAGCGAAGAGGAAAAGGTGGAGATCGCGGTGCGCTACCTGCTGCCGCGGCGATTGTCGGAAGCCGGTCTGACTCCGGAGCAGCTGACGATCGAACCGGAGGCGTTGCAGCGCGTCATCGGCCGCTATACTCGCGAGGCCGGCGTCCGCGACCTGGAGCGGGCGCTGGGGCGCGTAACGCGGAAGGTCGCCCGGCAATTCGCCGAGGGCAAGACGGATCCAGTCAAGGTGACGGTTGACAACCTCAAGGACCTGCTGGGTCCGGAGCGCGTCCGTCCGGAGCGGTCGCGGAAACGGCTGGAGCCGGGCGTCTCGACCGGCCTGGCGTGGACGGAAGCGGGCGGCGACGTGCTGTACATCGAAGCCAGCCTGCTGCCAGGCGCCCGCGGTCTGCGGCTGACCGGCCAGCTCGGCGATGTGATGCGCGAGTCGGCGAAAGCAGCGCAATCGTTCGTCTGGTCGCACGCCGATTCGCTCAGCATCAACCCGGAGGTGTTCCGGCACAACGGCGTTCACGTCCACGTCCCGGCCGGGGCGACGCCCAAGGACGGCCCGTCGGCCGGCGTGGCGATGGTTGCGGCGCTGACCTCGCTCTACACCGGCGTGCCCCTGCGGAGCGATACAGCCATGACAGGCGAGGTGACGCTTACCGGCCTGGTGCTGCCGGTGGGCGGCATCAAGGAAAAGGTGCTGGCGGCGCGGCGGGCGGGGATGCATCAGGTCGTCCTGCCCAAGGACAACGAACAGGACTTGCACGACCTGCCCGATTCGGTGCGTGAGGAGATGCACTTCGTCTTCGCGGAGCGCGTGGAGGACGTACTGGCCGCCGCCTTGCCAGGCGTGGCCCGCCGCTTGGAGGCGGCGTCGCTGAACTGATCGGCGACGGGCGAGCCGGGGGCGTCAGCCCCCGGATGATTGGTACAGCGATCGAAACCGTCATCCGGGGGCTTATGCCCCCGGCTCGCCGAAGATCATACAACAGCCAGCGAAGTACCTGTAGAGGGACGCATCCTGGCCGTTCCTGCACGGAGAGGCTTTCATGTCCAGCGAAGAATATACATGGCGGCCGCCGCCGCCCGGACCGCCGCCGCCTCCGCCTCGGATCCAGCCCACCCCACGCACTTCGCCGGCCGTAGTGCTGCTTGTCCTCCTGACGATCGGCGGATGGATCCTGGCGGGTTTTCTGATCTGGCGCAACGTCTGGGGGCCGGGTCCGGGATCGTCTCCCGTCGACGCGCTGCCGCGCACCGTCACGCCGCGCGGCGACCTGATGCAAATCGAAACCACCACGGAGAAGATCTACGAAGACACGCGACCATCGGTCGTCTACATCACTACGCTGGGCCGGCGCCGCACCTGGAACCTGAACGTGCAGGAGGTGCCGAAGGGGACCGGCTCCGGCTTCATCTGGAACGTGGATGACAAGGCCGGCATCGGCTTCATCGTCACCAACTACCACGTCGTCAAAGACGTCGTGCGCGACAACGGCGACGGCA
>DATKHW010000913.1:0-2142 GCA_035546275.1 Gemmataceae bacterium | reverse complement strand
GGCGAGTTGCACCGCGAGGTGGCCTTGAAGCAGATCCTCGAAAAGCACGCCGACGATCCAAAAAGTCGTGCCCGCTTCCTGCTCGAGGCCGAGATCACCGGCGGGCTGGAGCATCCCGGCATCGTGCCCGTCTACGGCCTGGGCAGTTACCCCGACGGTCGGCCCTTCTACGCCATGCGCTTCATCAAGGGCGACACCTTGCAGGACGCCATCGGCCGTTTCCACCAGGCGGACGTACCGCGGCGGGACCCCGGCGAGCGCGCCCTGGCCCTGCGCGGACTCTTGCGGCGCTTCGTGGACGTCTGCAACGCCGTCGCCTATGCCCACAGCCGGAGCGTACTGCACCGCGATCTGAAGCCGGCCAACGTGATGCTTGGCAAGTACGGCGAGACGCTGGTGGTGGACTGGGGCCTGGCCAAGGCGGTGGGCGATGGTGCGGTTGCGGACGGCGCGTCGGAGTCGCCGTTGCATCCGGCGTCGTCCGGCGAGGCGGCGCCGACGCAGTACGGCACAGCTCTCGGCACGCCGGCGTACATGTCACCGGAGCAGGCGGCGGGGCGGCTGGACCAGATGGGTCCGGCCAGCGACGTGTACAGCCTGGGGGCGACGCTCTATTGCCTGCTGACGGGCAAGGCGCCGTTCGAGAAGGGGGACCTGGGCGTCGTGTTGCAACGGGTGCAGCGCGGCGACTTCCCACGCCCGCGCCAGCTGCGGCGGGATGTGCCGCGGGCTTTGGAAGCGGTGTGCCTCAAGGCGATGGCGCTGCGGCCGGAGGAACGCTACACGACGCCGAAGGCGCTGGCGGAGGACGTGGAGAAGTGGCTGGCGGACGAGCCGACGACGGCGTACCGGGAGCCGTGGCGGGTGCGGACGTGGCGGTGGGTCAAGCGGCATCGCACGCCGGTGGCGGCCACGGCGGCTGCAGCCGTAGCAGTGCTGGCCCTGGGCTCGGTACTCTTATGGACGTTCCTGTCACAGCGGTGGGCGCTGGCGCGTGAGACGACGGCGGAGCTGACCGTGGTCCGCGACTTACGGGAGCAGGGCAGATTCAGTGAAGCCAAGGCGGCCATGGCACGGGTGGAGCAGCTTCTCTCGCGCGGCGACCCCGCGGAGCTGGCGGCTCGGGCGCGGCAGGCGCACAAGGACCTCGACATGGCCGCGGACCTCGACGAGGCGCCGCTCCTGGCGACGCAGAACGTCCGCGAAGAGCACTTTGATCAGGAAGCCGTGGTGCAGCGCTACGGCGAGCTGTTTCGGGGTTACGGCATCGATCTGGCGGCGTTGGACCCGGCCGAGGCGGCGTCGCGGATTCGGGCGTCGGATGTTCAGAAGCAGTTGATCGTCGCCTTGGATTACTGGGCGTCGGATTTGCCGGACCAGGCCGGGGAGCGCGCGCAGCTGGTGGAGACGGCCGGGCGCGCCGACGGAGATGAAGGGCGCAAGGCGCTGCGGGCCGCGTGGTCGCAAGCGGATCGGGAGGCGCTGGAACGAAACCTGGAGGAGAGGGACGTTTCTTTGCTTCCCCCGACCACGGCTGTCACCGTCGCCGCCGCGCTCATGCGGACCGGTTCCGTAACCCGAGCCGAGCAGGTCCTGCGGGCGGTGCAGCAGGTTCACCCGAATGATTTCTGGGTCAACCATGAGCTGTATGTGGTGTTGGACGAAACGCCGGCCCGCCGGGAAGAAGCGCTGGGCTTCCTGCGCGCCGCCGTGGCGATCAAACCCGAGAGCCCCGGAGCCCACTACAACCTTGGCAACCAGCTGACCGACGCAGGACGTCGGGAGGAGGCGGAGAAGGAGTACCGCCGCGCCATCCAAATCCAGGACGACTACGCTCAGGCCCACAACAAACTCGGCTACCTGCTGACCGATGCAGGCCGTCGGGAGGAGGCGGAGAAGGAGTACCTCCGCGCCATTCAGATTAAGGACGACTACGCCGATGCCCACAACAACCTGGGTGTCATGCGGGCCGGCGAGGGCCGTGGGGAGGACGCGGAGAAGGAGTACCGCCGCGCCATCCAAATCCAGGACGACTACCCCGAGGTCCACAACAACCTGGGCCTCCTGCTGTACGGCGCGGGCCGTCGGGAGGAGGCGGAGAAGGAGTTCCGCCGCACCATCCAGATCAAAGACAACTACCCC
>DATKHW010000912.1:0-24746 GCA_035546275.1 Gemmataceae bacterium | reverse complement strand
ATCATGCTGGCCGGCGGCGGCGTGCGCGGCGGACAGGTGTACGGCGCCTCCGACCGCACCGCGGCCTATCCGTCCACCAACCCGGTCAGCCCCGCCGACGTGGCGGCCACGATTTATCACTGCCTGGGCGTCGAACCGCGCAGCCAGGTCGCCGACCGCGAAGGCCGGCCGCTGATGGTCAGCACGGGCAAGCCGATTCTGGCCCTGCTAGGATAGGCGTTGCGGGCGGTGCCGTAGGGTGGGTCGAGCGTCAGCGAGACCCACCGGCGCCGATTTCGTCTCTCCCGGTGGGTCTCGCTAGCGCTCGACCCACCCTACAGCCACAGCCCGGGTCATTCTTCAGATAGACTGTCGGATAGGCGTCGCGGACGGGCAGCCATGAAGCGTCGCTGGTGGGTGGTGTGGTTGCTCTGCCTGGCCGTGTGGACCGTCGCGCTGACGACGACATTTCCCGTCTACATCCACCGCGCCCTTCTGCCGCAGGATTTCCTCGGCGTGCCCGTCGCCAAAATCCTGCATGTGAGCGCTTATGCGTTCCTTGCCGGGTTCGCCGTCCTGATCTGCCCGGCAGGGACGTGGCGCTGGCTAATCGTGCTGCTGTTGCTGGAACACGGCGTCGCCACGGAGTGGATTCAGGGCTTCGTCCCGGAACGCACGTCGTCGGTCAACGACATCGTCATCGATCACGGCGGCGTGGCCCTGGGCGTATTGCTGACGTGGCCGTGGCGGCGGCGTGGGCGGGGCTGACGGCGGAACTGCCGCCGGAGCGAATGCCGGTGGAGGACGCACCGTTCGCCGCGGCCGGCGCCAGGCCGGAGGTCGCGGTGGGCAAGAAATACTGGGCCGGCCGGCGGGACAGCCACACCCACAGCGCAATCCCCGCGATGAAGACAAGAACGCTGGTCCACGTCTCAAAGGGGCCAGGCCGCTCATCGGCCCGCAGCAATTCGTTGATGTAGCGATGGGCGCCGTAGCCGACCATCATCAGCGCCATGACCTGGCCGTCGTGCCGGCGGAACGGGCGGTAGAACGTCAGCACCCAGAAGAGCAGGAACATGCTAACCGTCTCGTACAGCTGCGTCGGGTGCAAACGGATCGTCCACGGCCAGAGGTGCATCTGCTGCGAATCGGCGGCGCCTTCGTGCAGCACGGTGAGGGTCAGGTCGTTTTTGCCGCGCGGCCAGGCGCCGCTGTTGCTGACGTACGCTTCCAGATCGGCGGCCTCGTGGACGGCCTTGTCGTCCACCGCCAGGATGGCGTCGCCGGCTCGGAGGCCTGCCCGGGCCGCCGCCGAATTCGGATCGACGTGATCGACGATGGGAGAAGCCGGTGCCGGGATGGGACTGAGCGCCAGGGGCGGCGCGGCTTTATCCGGCGTCCACGGCAAAGCTCCTTGCCGTCGCCGGCCGTCCATGCCCAGGTACTCGATGATGAGATCGTCCTTGCCGTTCTTCCACATCGGCGGATCGTTCACGTACCGCAGAAAGTCGTCCCGCGTCCACACCGGTGCGTCTTCCACCTTGACGATCACGTCGCCCTTCACCAGACCGGCCTTCGCCGCGACCGAATTCGGCTCCACTTTCTCCACAAGGGCGCCGCCGCCGTCGTGGAAGGTGAAGCCGGCCGCGGTCTGATAGCCGTTCTTGACGAGCTCATAGCGCGGCGGGGCCGACAGCGGGAAGGAAACGCCGACCGCCGGGCAGCCGACGCAGGCGACCTGACCGTAACAGCAGCCGTTGAGAAAGCAGCCGATCCGGCCCAGGCAAAGGCCGATCGCCAGGCACGGGGCGATGACGTCGGCCAATTTCAGCGTCGAAACCTTCTGTTTGCGGAAGACGAGGTAATAGGCCAGGGCGTAACTGGCGACGCCGCCGATGACGGCGCCGTACAGAACGATGCCGCCGTCCCAGATGCTGACGAACTGCCGGACGAAATCGAAGAGGTCGGCGGGGTGCTGGCCGGAGCTGATCCAGACGCTGATGAAGGAGGTCAAGCGGGCGCCGATGAGGCCGCCGATGATGACCCAGATGGCGACGTCCTGAATGATTTCCCGGGGCAGTCCTTCCTTGGCGGCCAGGCGGGCGCCGATCCAGTTGCAGACGACGAAGGCGAGGAACAGCATCATGCCGAAGCCGTAAATCGGCAATCCGCTGTCGGCGAAGCCGTAAGCCAGGCCCGCGATGATGAGGCCGCCGACGGCGACCCAGACGGCGGCGCCCTGGATGTTCTTCGGATCGAGCTTCCAGCGAGCGGCGTAGCGGGCGCCGCCATAGAGCGCGGCGGCCAGGGCGAGGAAGACGATGAGCAGAACGACCCACAGGGGGACAGGCAGCCAGTCAGCCTTGAGAGGGATGCGGAAGAGGACCTGTTGCATCGCTTTCCTTCTTCTGTGTGCTTGCGCCCACGGCGGAAACGCCGCGGCGGACCCTCCCTGTCCGGCTGACGGTCTCGGCCTCACGGAACGTGCGCTTGCAGCTTGTAGGGTGGGTCGAGCGTCAGCGAGACCCACCAGGAGGGGTTGAATCGGTGCTGGTGGGTCTCGCTTGCGCTCGACCCACCCTGCATTCGCCGCACCCGAAGCAAGTCGCTTTGTCCGTGCGCTAGTTATGGTAGGGTCTCGGCCGCGGGACGGTCAATGCCTGTCTGGCGTCGGCCGAGTCGCCCCGCCGTCAACGGCGGGGCAATAAGCCGAAGCCCCGTGAACGGGGCTGCCCCGCCGGTGCAGCCCGGTTTACCGGGGTTCGGCACATAGCCCCGTGGTTCACCACGGGGTGCAGATCCGCCGATTCCGCCGAGAACCTCTGGCAACCCGCCCTCCGTCGTGGTAAGTTCAAGAAGACCCGCCGACCCCGCCTTGAGATCATCCATGCTCGACCGACATCTGCGTTGCTCACGCCGGAAGTTCCTGGCCTCCGCGGCCGGCCTCGCCCTGGCCGGCGGCATCGCCCACGCCGACGGCCCCGATGCGCCGCCGACCGCCAACCGCGGCTTCCTTCCCCCGTCCGTTCAGGGCCGGAAACCCATCGCGGTCGTCGCCACCGTCTACCGACCGCTGTCCCATGCGTACCACATCGCCGGCCGGTTCCTTTACGGCTACACCCTGGCCGGCCAACCGCACACGCCGAAGTTCTATGTCGCCTCGATGTACGTCGATCAGACGCCGGACAACGACCTGTCCGGCGACGCGGCCAAGGATTGCGGCGTGCGGCTGGCTCGCAATATCGCCGACGCCCTGCTGGTGGACGGCAAACTGGCGGTCGAAGGCGTCCTGCTCATCGGCGAGCACGGCAACTATCCGCGCAACGACAACGGGCAGATTCTCTATCCGCGGCTGGAAATGATGGAGCAGATCGCCGCAGCTTTCCGCAAGGCCGGCCGCAGCGTCCCGGTTTTCAACGACAAGCACCTGTCGTACACCTTCGCCAACGCGAAGAAGATGATCGGCTGGTCGGAAGAGCTGAAATATCCGCTGATGGCCGGGTCGAGTCTGCCGGTCACGTGGCGCCGGCCGGGGTTGGAGCCGCGGCTGGAGACGCCTTTCGAGGAAGGCCTCGTCGCCTGCTACGGGCCGCTGGAGGTGTACGGCTTTCACGGCCTGGAAGCGCTGCAAGTGATGCTGGAGCGGCGCAAGGGCGGCGAGACCGGCGTCAAGGCGGTGCAGTGCCTGACCGGCAAGGACGTATGGAAGGCCGGCGACGCCGGGCGGTGGAGTTGGGACCTGCTCGATGCCGCGCTCAGCCGCAGCGAGACGGTCAACCTGGGCGACGTGCGCAAGAACGTCGGCAGCATGAGCGTACAGGGGATGCCGCAGACGCCGGCCGCGGCCTTCCTGATCGAGTACCGCGACGGCACGCGCGGCACGGTGCTGCTGCTCAACGGCCACGTGCAGGATTTCACCTTCGCCGGCCGCATCCGCGGCGAGGCGAAGCCGGCCTCTTGCCTCTTCCTGCTGCCGCCGCCGCCCGGCGCGCGCTATTTCGATGCCTTGACATTCAATATCGAAAAAATGCTGGAAACCGGCAAACCGCCCACTCCGATCCAGCGCACCCTCCTGACGACCGGCGTCCTCGACGGGCTGATGACCAGCCATGCGCGGCGCGACGACCGGGTTGAGACGCCGGAGCTGAGCACGGCCTATACGGCGCCGGCCGACAGCGGCTTCCTCCACGGCGGCGTGACCGCGGACTCGTGAACCTTCGGACCGATCCTGAGCGCTGAACCATGCGAACGCTGCGGCGATACTTATCGCTGTGCGCCCTGCTGTTCTGGCAAGGCGGTTTCCTCTTTTACGCGCTCGTGGTCATTCCCATCACCGGGCGGGTGCTGGGGGAGAAGCTCCTCCACCTGCGGGCGCAGATCACCGGCGCGGCCACCAGCTGGCTCAACGGCGTCGGCGTCGTCGCCCTGGCTTTGCTGCTGTGGGACCTGGCCGTCTCGACCGACGGCTCGCGCTTCCGCAATCGGGGTCGCGGTCTCGCCTGGGCGGTGCTGTTTTTCTCTCTGGCGGTGCTGTTCGCGCTGCATTACTGGCTGGAAGTGCTTGACCCGCCGGACAGCCGGGGGCCGTCAAATCCCGCTGCCTTCGGCGTGGCCCACACGCTGTATGTCGTGGCAGCGATGGTGCAAAGCGCGGCGGCCTTGGTTTACCTGGGGCTGACGGTGAGCGCCTGGCGCACCGAGGACGCGACGGATGCCGCCTCGAAGGAAGGATTGGAGGGAGGAAAGGAAATGGCAGAGAAGGGGAAATAAAAAAAGTTCCGCCGTTGGCTTCTTCGGCGTCGCCCAGTCACCGAAGCCGTCATACGGCGGAACAAATTGAATAATAGCACGCTCCGAACGACCTTGCAAGAGGAAAATCAAAAAAATCTCAAAAATCTCACGATGAGGCGGTCGCTCAACTCATCCCATGCGTCTATGCACTCTTGTGGATGCATCGCTCCGGAGCGAACACCCTGCACCGTAAACGAGGATGCGTCCTCGACGCTGAGGGCGTGATCCAGCCGGCTTAGCGACCGTCACCGGGCGCTGGCCGTTTCCAGGGTCGTTTCTCGTTTCACCACGATGTCGGGGGAGTGGGGGACCAGCTCCTCGCGCAGAATCGGCACGCCCTGCGGCGCGGTCACGCCGAGCCGAATGCGGTTGCCGATAATCTGCAGCACTTCCACCGTGATGTTGTCGTTAATGACGATCCGCTCACCGATCTTACGGCTGAGAACGAGCATGACGCACCTCCATGAGATGTAGATTCGTTCAGAGGCCCCATCGCTTCCTCGACGGCCGACAGCCGGCCCGTCCTTGAGCGATAATCGAGTTGTGTTTAGCAAATCTGGCGCCGGTGCGTCGCTGTGTAGCGATCAGTCAAGATGGGAAAGATGGGTAAGCAGTTCTCGCAAGTGCTTGGCAAAAATGAACAGCTGGATTGGGCGATTCCTGCACATCGCTGCGAATTGGTGCGCCGCTGGATTTGCGCAACAAATCGTCCTTGCATATCTATTCGGGCGGCTGCACAATCGGGTGACAGGCTTGGCCGAGCCATTCAGGCTTCGTCCTCCGGCGGCAGAACGCGGATGCTGAAAGCTGTCTTCGGCGCGAACTCGGCGAGTACCGCAGCGATCTGTCGCCGGCCGATTTGCTCGTCGGCGACGATGATCGATATATCCATGCCCCCCATGCCTGAACCGTAGCCGCCTACTTCTCCGATGCCGCGAGATTCGATAGCGTCCACCAGCTGACTGCAAAGGTCCATTTCGCCTGCGTCGGCGAACCCGTCATCGGCCAACTGAATTTCCAGCAGCAAATGGATCATGACAACCGCCTTGTTCTGAAGCCTGCGTCCCTGGTCCCCCGCCCATCTTACCGTCCCCTCCCCGGCCCGCGGGCGGGACACGGCGGCTGAAAACATCTTCTACTCTCTTTGTAAACGCTTGCGGACCACGTAAAATAGAATCACCAAAACACCGGCTGTCAACGCCATAAAGCCGACGACGACGGCATTGTGGCACACGTCATGTAATTGATCGCGCAGGTCCCCAGGGAGGTCCGGCGGCGCGACGCCTGTCCTGTTCGGCCTTGTGGCGGATAGAATCGCCAAGCCGGCCCACCCGGTTATGGCGAGTAGCAGCCCGCCGACGAACGTGATCCAGCCCCACCGCCGACCCGCCGCATTCCACGCGTGGCGACGCATCCGTTGTGCGAAGTGCTTAGTCAGTGCTTCCACGTCCGCGTCGCCTTCCAGCTTCGGCGGCAAATGCCCTACGAACGCATCAAGGTCGGCAGGTTGGAAGGCCACGCCCTTGCTGCGCAGGCGTTCGGCCACGGCGGCGGTAAGGTCGGTACGGTCCATAACGTTCCTCCCGCGACCAGTGTAACCGCCGGCAAGCGCCGGTGCCACAGGTCGCCGGGAGGGCCGCGGGGGGAAAGGGGGAAAGAGGATTTGCGCGGGATTGTTCCTGTGGATATGATACAGGCATGGCCGTGAGCTTTTTCCTTGCGTACATGATCCTACCGTTGTATCGTTTCCCGAAACGCGACGGGGCAGATGCGTCGCGAGCGAGGAGAAAGGCCGTGAGGGTGATTGCCCGAAAGAGGCTAAGGGAATTTGCGGCTGCCCATGCCGACGCGAAAGACGAACTTGAGGCGTGGTACAAGGTCGTGAAGAGCGCGCGATGGAAGAGTTTCGACGAGGTTCGCGCTCGCTACGGAAAGACGGTTGACCGCGTGGGTTCATGCTACGTTTTCGACATCCGGGGGAACAAATATCGGCTTATCGCCGTACTCTCGCGCGACTGGACAGTCGCCTTGATCTGCGTCTTTCTCACGCACAGAGAATACGACCGTGCCAAGTGGAAAGAAACCTGCGCCTGCTAAACCCAAGGTCAAGGCGGTTCGGTCTGATGAGGACTTGACCGCGGCGACGCGGGAGCTGTGCGCCCTCATGTCCTCAAAAAGCCCCCTATCCCAAACAGACGAGAAGCGCTTCCAGCATCTTGTGAACATCATCGAGGCGTATGAAGACGCCCATTACCCGATACCAGAGCCTTCGCATGCGGCGCTGCTGGAGCATTTGCTGGCGGCGAAGGACGGCGACGTGAAGGCGCTGAGTAAAGCGACCAACGTCGCCGTCGAGGACATCCAGGCCATTCTGGGCGGAAAGCGGCAGGTGCGGCCCCAGGAGGCCAGCGCATTCGCCAAGTATTTCTCCGTCGAGCCTTCGGTCTTCGACCCCGAAGCGCACCCGCCTCCGGGCCGCTGATTCCGCAGCACGGCGCCTGGCAACCCGATTCAGCCTCGTTCGCTTCAAGCGAGTTCCGGAAAGTCCGATTGATCCGGCTTGCCTCCTTTGGTATCGCAGGCCTTCCCGCAGTTCGGAGACAAGCCATGCGGCACATTCTTGCCGTTGCGACGGTGTTGATTTCGCTTTTCGCTGGCGGCTGTGAAGGTTGGCAAGCCAACAGGAGCAGTGAGGCGGTTGACATCGGCCCAGGTATCCAGCCCGCCAACGGCCCTGGATTCATGAACGGCCAGCCGCAAGACTTGCGAACCCGCTAAGGGCCTTGTCTTAGGCGTGTTTCGATGCCCTCAAGTCGCTTCCGCCGGCTCATCGGACGCTCCTGATCGCCCCTCCAAGCGCCCCCCGGTCCGCAAGCGGCGGTCAGGGGGCTGGCTGCGGCAAGATCGCGTCGCGGATCGCGGCCAGCCAAGGCGGCATGACGGAGAAGCAGTCGTAAGTCGCAATGTCATTGTAAGCGATGCCGTCGTAGAACTCGACTACACGTACCTGCACTCCTCCGATCCAATCGACTCGACGATACCAAAATTGCGTAAGTTTATTCCCGTAGCGGCGCACTCTATGGGGCTGGCCCAACATCATTAGCACGTCGTCTTGGGCGGCGTCGATCATCCAAGGCGATCCGTGCTGCCAATCGACATCGCCCGCCGTCGTAGCGAGTATCGCGCTCACCAGCCACACGCCAAACATCGCTTCGCGCTCCGTGGAGGCTTTGCGGCCAAACCGACGGGCTTGCGGCTAAACCTCAGTATACGCGGCCGGGCGGAATTCGCCCGGCCGCGATCATTTCCAGTTAGGTGCGGCGGCCTTGCGTAGCGCGGCCAACCAGGGCGAACTTGCCACGAACGGCTCGTAGGTGGTCTCGTCGCTTGAAGCAATTCCCTTGATGAAAATGATTGTCCGCATGTGCCGAGAGCCAAGCCAATCGATGCGCCACCAGCACATGACGGAGATGCCGCCGCAGCCATCATGATCATCGGGCCGACCCAGCATTTGCCTCACGTCATCTACGTCTGCTCCGACCATCCAACCGGGCGCGGGCGCCGGTTGCATCTGATTCGCGCCCGCCATCGCCAGCGCCGCCACCAGCCACACGCCGAACATTGATTCACCCTCCGTGGAACGACCTTTACACAGTTATTCGATCCAGCCATCGACGCGCTCTACTGGCGCCCGGCTGGCCTTCCGCCAGAACCCATTCCACTCATCGCGCAGTCTGTCGAACCATCCAGGCTGCCGGTAATACGGCCTCGGGAACTCTGGCGGACCTAGGAGCTTATATACGACTCGGCATTGGCCCGCCCCTGTGACCTGCGTATTCGCGGCAGTCGCCAGACCGGGACGGCTGGCATCTTCGTCGCCGAAACACGCCCCTATTGCCGCAACTGCCAGCACTCCCGCCAACAAACACCGCATCGCTTCACCCTCCGTGGAATAGGAACCCGCCCCCTATGGTCGCCGGGACGGCGGCGGGGGTCAAGGGGGACGTCTTTGCAAGGATGCGCGGGCTCATGCGGAGGTCGGCGGGGCCTTTCTCACGATTGAGCGGCGTGGGCGGCTTTTTGTCAGGAAGACGCGCCGGGGGACTTGCATTTCCCCTTCCCACTCGCCAATCTAAGCCTCAATCGCCTGGATGCAATTCGACCGCCGCCCGAGAGGACGCCGCGATGGCCGAGCCGACTGGTATTTCCGAAACGCCCTCCAGCGTTCCTCCTTCCACCGACGTCGCCACTGTTCTGGAGAAGCAGCCGCCCGCCGAAAGCTCGGAACACAAGCCGTATGTCGCCCCGGACGTGATCGTGCCGGAGTTCACCTGGCGCGCCGTCATCATCGGCGCCGTGCTGGGCATCGTTTTCGGGGCGTCGTCGCTCTACCTCGTTCTCAAGGTCGGCCTCACCGTCTCGGCGTCCATTCCGGTGGCCGTGCTGTCGATCACGCTCTTCCGCGTCCTGACGAAGGTCTTTCGCATCAAGCGGGCCTCCATCCTCGAAAACAACATCGTTCAGACGGCCGGGTCGGCCGGGGAGTCGATCGCCTTCGGCGTCGGCGTCACCATGCCGGCCCTGATGCTGCTCGGCTTCGAGATGAACATCGGCCGGGTCATGGTCGTGGCCGTGCTGGGCGGCCTGCTCGGCATCCTCATGATGATCCCGCTGCGTCGGGCCTTCATCGTCAAGCAGCACGGCAAGCTGAAATACCCCGAAGGCACCGCCTGCGCCGACGTGCTGATCGCCGGCGAAAAGGGCGGCACGACGGCCAAGACGGTCTTCGTCGGCTTCGGCGTCGCCTTCGTCTACGAGTTCCTGCGCGAGGGGATGAAGCTCTTCCAGGAGATCCCGCAGAAGTCGTTCAAGTGGTACAAGGGCGCCACCGCCGCGCTGGAGATCAACCCGGCCCTGCTCGGCGTCGGCTACATCATCGGCACGCAGATCGCGTGTATCATGGCGGCCGGCGGGTTCCTCGCCTCGTTCGTGCTGATCCCGGCCATTCGGCTCTTCGGCGAAAGCCAGACCACGCCGCTCTACCCGGCCAAGGAACTCATCAAGAACATGAGCGAGGACGACATCTGGCACGCCTACATCCTCTATATCGGGGCCGGGGCCGTCGCCGCCGGCGGCATCATCAGCGTCTTCAAGGCGCTGCCGCTCATCGTCGGTTCCATCAAGGCGGGCATCAAGGACATTCGCAGCTCCATCGGCGGAGCGGCGTCGCTGAGCCGGACCGACCGCGACTTGCCGCTGCGCGTGGTCGGCTTCGGCTCCATCGGCCTCGTCGTCGCCATCTGGGCCACGACGCCGCTGCACGCCGTCCTGCCCTGGATTCCCGACCTGCACATGCACTGGCTCGGGGCGATCCTGATCGTGGTGTTTGGGTTTCTCTTCGTCACGGTGTCGTCGCGGTTGACAGGCGAGATCGGCTCGTCGTCCAACCCGATTTCAGGCATGACCGTAGCGACGCTGCTGCTGACGTGCCTCCTGTTCGTGCTGCTGGGCTGGACGAACGAAGGCGACCGCCTGACGGCGCTGTCCGTGGCGGCCGTGGTCTGCATCGCGGCCTCCAACGGCGGCACCACGTCGCAGGACCTCAAGACCGGCTACCTGGTCGGCGGCACGCCCAAGTGGCAGCAATGGGCCATCGGCGTCGGGGCGCTGTCGTCGGCCCTGGTGATCGGCGCCATTCTCATCCTGCTCAACAACGCTTATACGATTTACACGGAAAAGGACCTGCCGCAGCTCGACCGCCCGCTCGACGTGAGCAAGCTGACCGAGACCGCCCAGGCGCCGGGCAGTGACGCCGTCTACCACGTCTGGCGGGCGCCGGAGGGCAACGAGCAGGGCGTCGATCCGGGCGCCTACCTGGTCGATGACAAGGGACAGATCCGCTACCTGATGGACCCCGCCATCAACGGCAAGCGGAACCATAGGGACGACGGCTCCGAGGTCCAGCGCTTCAAGGCGCCCAAGGCCACGCTGATGGCGTTCATCACCGACGGCATTCTCCGCGGCAAGCTGCCCTGGCCGCTGGTCCTGATCGGCGTGTTCATCTCCATCGTCCTGGAGCTGTGCAACGTGCCTTCGCTGGCGTTCGCCGTCGGCGTCTATCTGCCGCTGTCGTCCTCGACGCCGATCCTGGTCGGCGGCCTGGCGCGCTACGTCGCCGACAAGTGGGGCCGCCGTCAGGGCGATCCGAGCAAGCCGCGCACCGACACCGAATCCGAAACCAGCCCCGGCTCGCTGCTCTCCACCGGCTACATCGCGGGCGGCGCCATCGCCGGCGTGCTGGTCGCCTTCCTCTCCTTCAGCGACGTGATCCCGCGCGTCCTCCAGACGTGGCAATACCGCACCTACACCACGCAAAAGGAGGAATCGCTGAAGGACGCCGAGAAGGCGGTGGCCATGCAGGAGCTGGGCCTGACAGGGGACAAGCTGACGGATGAGCAGAAGGATGAGGTGGACGATCTGGTCAACGCCTCCGACACGGGGGTCGCAGATCTGAATCAAGACCTGAAAACGCGCTATATCCGCGTGCCGGCGGGGTTCCACCTACGGCTGCCGAAGGACCAAACCTACGACGTGCCGAAGGACGCCTATCTCGGCGACCTGGCCAAGGAGCAACTCGGCACGGTCGGCAAGGCGGAGCTGCTGTTCAGCCTCAACCTCGACCAGCTCATCAAAGTGTCCAAGGACGATAAACTGACTTTGCCGGAGAACAAAGCCGTCTATCCGCCGTTGGCGGCGGGCACGGCGGCGTTGCTCAGCTCGCCGCAGGGGCTGGGGCCGTTGCTGGCGGCCTCCGTGATTGTCCCGCGCACCGACGCCACCTATATCGTCCCGAAGGACGAGACGCTGAGCGACGCCGCGCGAGATGCGCTGGGCAGCCCGGACAAGGCGCAGACGCTGTATCGGGAGAACAAGGACGCCCTGGCGCCGGCAGTGACGCTGCCGGCGGGGGCGGTGCTGAAAGTCCCCCAGCAGACCTGGCCGGCGATGGCCCTGTTCGGCCTGCTGACGCTGTTCCTGGTCGTGGTCGGCCTCGGCTGGCTGTTTCGGCAGCCGCCCACGCCGGCTGCGGCGCCCGGCGAGACGCCCCGATCCAACGGCGGTTGACATTCCTCGCCCCGTTGCACACAAGGAGATTCCCCATGTACCCCGGCTGCCGCGCGGCGCTGTTCGTCGCCGCCTGCCTCGCCTTCCTGGCGCTGGCCCCGGCCGTCTTCGCCGACGAAGGCATGTGGCTGTTCAACAAACCGCCCACGGAATATCTCAAAAAGCAGTACGGCTTCGACGCCGCGAAGCAATGGCTCGACCACGTCCAGAAGTCGTCGGTGCGCTTCAACAACGGCGGCTCCGGCTCCTTCGTTTCGCCGGACGGTCTGGTAATGACCAACCACCACATCGGCGCCGACGCCATCCAGAAGATCGACGACGACAACAAGGCCGCCGGCAAGGAAACCCACTACATGCGCGACGGGTTCTGCGCCCGCACGCCCCAGGAGGAGATCAAGACCCTCGACCTGGAACTCAACGTCCTGATGGACATCAAGGACGTGACCGAGCGCGTCAACGCCGCGGTCAAATCGGACATGAAGCCGGCCGAGGCGGCCGGCGCCCGCCGGGCCGTCATGGCCGAGATTGAGCAAGAATCGCTCAACGCGACCGGCCTGCGCAGCGACGTGGTGACGCTCTACCAGGGCGGCGTCTACAACCTTTACCTCTACAAAAAGTACACGGACGTCCGCCTCGTCTTCGCGCCGGAGGAGCAGGCCGCCTTCTTCGGCGGCGATCCCGACAATTTCGAGTATCCGCGCTTTGACATGGACATCTGCTTCTTCCGCGCCTACGAGGATGGCAAACCGGTTCACCCGGAAAACTACCTGAAATGGAGCAAAAACGGCGTGAAGGACGGCGAGTTGGTGTTCGTGTCCGGTCACCCCGGCGGCACCGAGCGGATGAACACCGTCGCGTCCCTGGACGAGCTGCGTGACGTCGAGACGCCGTTCACGCTGCAGCGCCTGTTCCGCACCGAGGTCACACTGGGGACGTTCGCCGGCCGCAGCGCGGAGAACGCGCGGGTGGCTCGCGAAGATTTCTTCAGCATCCAGAACAGCCGCAAGGCCTACATCGGCCGCATGGCCGCGTTGCTGGACCCGGCCCTGATGGGACGCAAGAAGGGCGCGGAACAGGCGCTCCGCTCCGCCGCGGCCAAGGGCGACAAGCTGAAAAGCGCGGCCGACGCCTGGGACCGCATCGCCCAGATTGAGAAAACGCGGGCCGCCCTTATCCGCCGCTATACGCTGCTCGAAAACCCGCGCTACACCACCGGCCGTTCCATTGCGGCCTTCCCGACGCCCTATTTCAGCATCGCGCGCTTCTTGGTGCGGGCGGCGCAGGAGCTGCCTAAAAAGAGTCCGGATCGGTTGCGCGAGTTCCGCGACAGCGCCCTGGACGAGCTCAAGCTGCAGCTCTTCTCCGACGCCAAGTTGTCCGACGATTATGAGATCGTCAAACTCACCGACGGCCTGACGTTCCTGGTCGAGACGCTGGGCTACGACGACCCGCTGGTGCAAAAGGTGCTGGACGGCAAGACGCCGCACGACCGGGCTTATGAGGCGATCAGCGGCACGCAGTTGCGGAACGTGGACTTCCGCAAAAAGCTCTACGACGGCGGCGAACAGGCGCTGCAAGAGGCGAAAGACCCGATGATCGCCCTGGCCGCCGTCGTGGACCCGGCGGCCCGCGAGGTGCGGAAGCGCATGGAGACGGAGGTGGACGAGCCGCGGCGCACGGCCTACGCCGAAATCGCGAAGGCCAAGTTCGCCGTCGAGGGAACCAACACCTATCCCGACGCCACATTCACGCTGCGGCTGTCGTTCGGCGTGGTCAAGGGCTACGAGGAAAACGGCAAGCACGTCCCCTTCGAGACGACGTTCGAGGGCTTGTACCAGCGGTCGGCGCAGAACAACGACAAACCGCCGTTTGATTTGCCGAAGCGTTGGGTGGATAACAAGAGCAAACTGGACCTGAGAACACCGCTGAATTTCATTTGCACCGCGGACATCATCGGCGGCAATTCCGGCAGCCCCGTGGTCAACCGCGACGCGGAGCTGGTGGGAATCATCTTCGACGGCAACATCCAGTCGCTGGCGCTGGATTTCGCTTACAGCGAGGAGCAGGCGCGGGCCGTTTCGGTCTGCTCGCAGGGCATCGTGGAGGCGCTGCGGAAGGTATACGACGCGGACAAGCTGGCGGACGAGATCACGGGCCGGCCGTGAGAGGAAATCGCATGTAAAGGTGCGAAGGCGCGAAGGGATTCTTCGCGCCTTTCCAGCCCTATCGGTCGCCCTCCTTCTTGGCGTCGGGACCGTGGACGACCTCCAGCTCGCGCACCTCGCCGGAAGCGATCTTCTCGCGGACGCTCCTGTCCATGACGATACAGCCGTGCGAGGCGTCGTGCGTCTTGGCGTTGTCGCCGTGCATCTGAAAGTCGGAGCGGCCCAGCGCGTCGTGTCCCACCGGCGTGAGGTCCATCACCAGCTTCCCCGTCTTCTGGGAATCGTGCGCGTCGCCGATCCGCCATAGGCCCTGCGGAATCGGGCCGACGTTTCTGGTCCCTTGCAGATCGGGGTTGTTGCGCCCATCGCCGGTTCCCGAGTAGCCGGTCCCGAGCAGGGTGCGGTCGGCGCCGGCGACGAGGTACAGGTTGCCGGTGGTCTGCTCGTAGACGTAACGGGGCTTGTCGTTCTGGCCGTCGTCTCGGGCTGCCTGCGACGGCGCGACGGCGCCGACGCTGAAGAAGGCGACGGCGCCTGTCAGCAAGGCAAACAATCTCATGCGCAGGTCTCCCCAGATAGGCCGGCGGCGCCACGCCGTCTTCCTGGTTCGATGGTAAGCCGTCCGGACGCCGACGCAAGAGAAAACTCCGGCAAGCGTTCCGAATGTTCGCCCGGCCCGTGGTCGTCTCAGTGGTTGGCGTCGTTCTTGCCGCCCGGCTCCTGCATCGCGTGCTCGCCCTTGCCGTCGAAATCGCCGAGCCGCCGTTTCGGGTCTTGCTCCTGGTCGGAACTTACTTCGTTGCCGCTGCCCTGCTTTCCGCCCTGCTCGGTTGTTTTCGCGCCAGGCCCTCCGCGCGGCTTGTTGCCGGGCGGCACGGGGCCGCCGTGATGCTTCTTGTGCGCCATGATGCTCCTCGCTTATGGGCGATTCCACAAACAAGGGATCTGCACATTCCGCGCCGGGGCGCGGCCTTTGCACTCTTGCAGTCCGCCGGCCAAGGGAGGAAGACGCGCATGCAGCACAAGCATTTGCAATTCGGCCAAGGCTTCCGCGTCGTGCTGGGCGACGCGCACAGCCAGGCCGCCCAGATGACGCTCGGCCCCGGCGAAACCGAGGGCGGCCCTGACAATCGCCATGGCGGCGCGGACCAGTGGCTTTACGTCGTTTCCGGCTCGTGCGTCGCCGTGGTGAACGGCGAGCGCGTGGAGCTGCGCGAGGGAACGCTGCTGCTGATCGCCCGCGGCGATAGACATGAGATCAAGAACACCGGGGACGGCCCGCTACAGACGCTGAACGTCTACGTTCCCCCTGCTTACACCGGCGCAGGCGAGGAACTGCCGGCGGGCAAGTCATGAGCCGGCTTCCCGGCCGTCCCCGAACGGACCGGGCCGCCGTCAGCGTGAACGAGCCGCGGCGTTCCGCTTGCGGGTAGCGGCGGCCTTCTTCGCCGACGCCGATCGCTGGGCCGCCGTGCGACTGGCCGAGGCCGCTCCGCCCTTCTGGCCGCCCTTGCGGCTTGAAGTGTGCGACTCCGTCTTGCCGCGGCCGCTCCCCGACTTCTTGCCGCCGCCCGACTCCTTGTTGACCGTGGCCCAGGCGCGCCGCTCCGCTTCCGAGTGCGACACGCCCCGGCTCTCGTAGCTGTCCTCGATGTGTTCCGCTTTGCGTTTCTGCTTGTCGCTGTACTTGGCTTTGCTCCCGCGTGGCATGACGGCCTCCCTCGACAGGCGTTCCGGGGCGACGGCTATCCTGTACGCAAGTCCTGCGCCGTCGGCGGTCCTGACGGGCGGCAGCGAGTGCGTGTCCATCAATCTAGCCTGGCGCCCACTCGTTGCTGCGCCACGTGCCAAAGGACTCCCGACGGATCCACGACATAGGCGACACGAAGCCCCCAAGGCTGCATGGCAGGCGCTCGCGGCGCCGGTACGCCAAACTTGCTGGTCAGCTCCAGCGATTCGATATGAGCCCACCACGCGTCGAGGTCGTCGACCATCAACTGCATCATGCAGTTCTCGGCCCACCCCTGGTGGAAGTATCGCTGCACAATGAAACCTCCGGAACCGGCGTTGAATATAGCAACCTCGCCGTCGAGTTCCTTCTCGAATCCGAGCGCCTCGTAAAAACGCTTGGAGACCTCGAAGTCTCTTGAGGGCAGGAACGGACGAATCCGCTCAGTCCCCGTCGGAATGCTGCTCATTTCCTCTCTCCTCATGCAGCCGAGCCAATGAGACGGGAAGGGGACATTGGAGATGGACTTGTTGAGAATCTGCGCCGTCCCCGCCTTTGTTGAGTTATGAGAGTTCGGCCGGCCGCTCGTGGATTCAAGAGAGTGCGGCCCGACGCCAGATAATCGCTTTCCCTGCCGGCGGCCGCCCCGCCCCGCCGCTGCATCCAGGAACTCACGCCGTCCTCTTCTTCTTCGCAGTGGGCTTTGTCGGCGGCGCCGGCCGGGCCTTCGACGGCGCCGTCTCCGCCGCATGAATGTCTTCGGCGCTCTGCACTAGCCGCTTCCCGAGCGCCGCGGCGTGTCCACCGTCGGATTCTGCGTGCGACCATTTTCCAGGCGCGACAGCGCCGGTTGGTCGATGCCGCAGCGGGCCGATACGTCCGCCAAGGTCAACCCGGCGGCTTCCCGCGACGCCTTTAGCTGCCCCAGCAGCTCCTGCGCAGGACTGTGGATGACGTCGAGGCCGAGCCGCGCCGCCGGCGATCAGCTCTTCGGTGTCGGGATGCCATTCCCGGAAGGCGTACCGGAGGGCCTTGTGCTGGGCGCGCTGTTCCGGCGCCTGTGCGATGGGCTTACGCGGCTTGGCGGTCATCGTTTCTTCCTCCGTCGCTTACCCTCGTTTCCGAACTCCCGTTCGGGAACGAGAGATGAGAGACCGCGAAAGAGAAAAAAGGAAAGACCAGACGGACGGGGGGAACACTTTCCTGTCGTCACTTGCTCGCCTGCGCCGCCGGCTTGGCCGCCAGCGCCGCCTTCCATTTCTCGGCCAGAGCGCTCGCCTGCGTGAACGCCTGCGTCGCCGCGGCCGCCGCAGCCTGATCCGCCGCCGCCTTGTCGGATACAACCTTCGCCGCCGCAGTCGCCGCCGGCACGGGGGCGGCCGCGGCGGCCGCCGCATTGGCCGCGTTCGTCGCCGCTTGCTGGGCCGGGGCCAGCGCATTGGCCGCGTTCGTCGCCGCCATTGCTGCGTCGGCCGCCGTCTTCTGCGCCTGGGCCTGCTCGGTGACGGCCGCGCCGGCCAGGTCGCGCGCCTTGGCCGCCGCCGCGGCGAAGGCTGCGTCGCCCGGCGCCTTGTCGGCGGCTTCCTTCACCTTCACCGACGCCTCGGCCAACGCTTGCACCAGCACCATTTTCGCTCGCACATCGGCCTGAGCGGCCGCCGAGGCCGCATTCGCCTTGTCCGACGCGGCCTTCGCCGCCGCGGCTGCGTCGGCCGTCGTCTTGGCGTTGGCCGCTGTGTCCGCCGCCGCCTTCTGCATCGCCGCCAGGTCGGCCGCCGCCTTTTGCGACGCCGCCTGCGACGCCGCCGCGGCCGCCGCCGTCTGATCGCGCGCTGCTTGCTTCGCCGCCAAGTCCTTCTGGGCCGCGTCAAGCCGCTCCGCCAGCGTCGGCGGGTTCGGCGTCATCGGACCGACCGGCTTGCCGTCGGACGCGGTCCACACCGTGATTTGCCCCGTCCAGTCGCCGGCGATCACGCGAGCGTCGTCCCAGGTGAACGCCGTACGCAGAGCCACGTCGGGCATCGCGTCGAAGTTGCGAACGGGATTGCCGGCGCCGTCCCACAGCTTCACCAGCTTGTCGCGGCCGGCCGTGGCGATGGCGCCGTTGCGGGCGTAGCGCACCGACTCCACGCCGCCGCCGTGAGCGCCCCACGACTTGATCGCGGCGCCGTTCTCCATCTCCCACAGCTTGACCGTCGTGTCCTCGCTGGCCGAGGCGCAGACGTTGCCGTCGGAACGCCAGCTGATTTCCGTGATCGCCGCCGTGTGGCCGCGGAGCGTGAAGTATTCGCGGGCCGTGAACGCTTCCCAAACGAACAGGCCGCCGACGCGGTCGCCGGTCGCCAGCAGCACCCCGTCGGGGCTGTACTCCAGCGCCGTGATCCAGTCGGTGTGTTTGCGGATTTCATGAATTAGCTTACCGTCCTTAGTGGAATAGGTGCGCACCACCTTGCTGGGGCCGCCGAGCGCCACCTGCGTCTGGTCCGGGCTGACGTCCGCCGCCAGCACGGCGTCGTTCTCGTCGCCGACCTCGATGACGCGCTCACCGGTTTTGATGCTCCACAGGACGACCTTGCCCGATTTGCCGGCGTGGCCGCCGCCGGCCAGGAGCAGGCCGCCGTTGCGGCTGAATCGGAGGACGTGCGCCTCGCCCTCCGGGAAAGGCAAGACGCCGACCAATTCCAACGTATCGGTGTTGTAAAGGAGGATTTGCTTCTGCCCGCCGACGGCGGCCAGCGGCGCCCACGGGCTGCAAGCGATCGCTGTGACGGCCTGCGCCCGCGCCGTGCGGACGACCGGGTCCAGGCCGAACGCCTTCTCCGGCATCGGCGGCGGCCCGTCCGGCTTGCCGCGGACGACGCCGGGCAGGCCGACGTCGATCTTCGGCCCGGCCGCCACGGCCTTGCCGCCGGAATTCTCCAGCGCCCCGTCGGTGATCCACTGGCGCACAGTCGCCACCAGGTCGTTGGGGATCATGGGCGAATTCGGCGGCATGGCCGGCTCGCGCTGGTGCGACAGCAGCTGAAACATCAGGCTGTTGTCCGGATCGCCGGGCTTGACGAGGGCGCCGGCGCTGCCGCCTTCCATGATCTTGGCGTAGTTGTTGAGGACGACGCCGCCGCGCTTCTTGTCGGGGTTGTGGCAGGCGACGCACTTGTCCTTGAGGATCGGCAGGACGTTGTCGTCGAAGGTGACCTTGGCGGCAAGAGATTCACCGCAGAGGACGCAGAGAGCGCAGAGAGAAGACAAAAACATCAAGCTTCCGTAGCGCAACATGAATTCAAACCTTCTCTTTTCTTTTCTCTGCGCTCTCTGCGTCCTCTGCGGTGAAACGCCCTCTTCAATGGTTGAACATGAATTCGCGCGAGTTGAGCAGCGCCCAGAAAGCGTCGCTCAGCGCCTTGTTCTTGTCCGGCTCCGGCGCGATCAGCTCGTTCAGCCGGGCCATTTCCTTGTCGGTCGGCTTGTGGCTCAGACAACGCAGATACAATTCCTCGATGATTTGCGGCGGCGTCTTGCCCTCCGCCAGCCGCTGGCCGACCAGGTTGCCGGCCGCGATTTTCTGCGTCGTCGTGTCGCCGTTCAAGAGGTGCAGTGATTGCGAAAGCGTTGGGTCGAGCTTCACCTCGCAGGAGCAGACCGTTTCGCGCGACGCCCTGCCGAACGTCGTCAGGAAGTAGGTGCTGACGTTGCCGTCGGCGATCTGCACCGCGCGGGCGCCCAGCGGCAGGCCGGGGAACTTGTTCTTCGTGTTCGTCGCCTCGCTGATGCAGTCCAAAAACGTCTCGGCCTTGATCCGCCGCAAGTAGCTGTGCGAGAAGTTGCGCGTATCGCCGGCGTTGCTGTCGTTCGTCTCCGTCGCCGACTGATAGGTGCGCGACAGGCAGATGTCGCGCACCATCTTTTTGAAATCGTATTTGTAGTCGGTAAAGTGCTTGCCCAGTTCGTGCAGCAATTCGGGGTTCGACGCCGGGTTGCTGATGCGCACGTCGTCCACCGGGTTGACGATGCCGACGCCGAAGAAATGCTCCCAGACGCGGTTGGCCAAATTGTCGGCGAAATACGGATTGCTCGGCGACGCCAGCCACGCCGCCAGCACGGCCCGCCGGTCCTTGCCGTTCACGTCGGGCGTATCGCCGCCAAGGAACTTCGGCTTCATCGGCTGGCCGCGGATCGGATGCGTCACCTCGCCGCCGCCGCTGTTGAAGATCACCGTCTCGCGCGGGTCATCCGTGCCCTTCCGACCGATCTGCGAGAAGAACGCGGCGAAACTGTAGTAATCGTCCATCGTCCAGCGGTCGAACGGGTGGTTGTGGCACTGGGCGCACTGGATGCGCATGCCGAGGAACACCTGGGCGGTGTTTTCGGAGAGTTTGAGGATGTCTGTTTCGTTCTGGTAATAGTTGGTGGCGGGGTTCTTAAACGTGCCGCCGTTGGCCGCCAGCAATTCCTGCACCCACTGGTCCACCGGCACGTTGCGGGCGATCTTGTCCTGCAGCCAGTTGTAATAGAGCAAGGTCGCCTTGTAGCTGACCTGGTTCGAGGAGTGGATTTGCAGCAGCTCCGCCCATTTCAGCACCCACAACTCGGCGAATTCCTTCCGGCCGAGCAATTCATCGACCAGCTGCTCGCGCTTGTTCGGCGCCGGGTTGGTCATGAACTTCTGATACTCCTCCGGCGTCGGCAGCACGCCGATCACGTCGAGATAGACGCGGCGGAGAAAGACCTCGTCGGAGCAAATCGGCGCGGGAGCGACGCGCAGCTTCTTCAATTTGGCGTCAACCAGAGCGTCGATGTAGTTGTTTTCGGGGGCCTGCGGGAAGGCGAATTGCAGCCCCTTGGGCAGCGCGATGACCTGGGCGCCGACGGTGAACGTGGCGAAGCGGGCCATGACGAACGCTTCGCCGCGATCGCCGGCCGTGGCCAGGCCGTCGGGCGATATCTTGGCCGACGTGTCGTTGCTGCTGAGAAAGAGCGCCAGGGAGGTCACGTCGCGCACCGAGCCGTCGGAATACTTGGCCCGCACAAGCATCTGCTGGGTGGCGCCCTTGCCGTCGAGAACCGCCGTTTTCGGATAGATATCGACGCCGACCGGCGTCGGCTGGTCGGGCGGGTCTTGCGGGGCGCCGGCGTCGAGCCAGCGGAGGAGCGTCTGGCTGTACTCGTCGCCGTCCTTGATGCGCTGGCCGCCGGTGTGGGCGACCTTGCCCTGCGCTTTTTCGATCAGCAAACTCTCATTCGGCAGGGCGAGGTTGACGCGCCGGCCGTTCATCTCGTGGGTGAGGCGGTAGTGGTCGCCGTCGGGGTCGAAGCCGAACAGCGCCAGCCGGAAGCCATCCTTGCCGCGGGCCGCGCCGTGGCAGTTCCCCTGGTTGCAGCCGTTCCGCATGAAGACCGGCATGACGTCGAGCTTGAAGCTGATCGGCCGGTCCTTGGCGGCGTCCTTGACGGTGACCGGGACGCTGACCGTCTTGCCGCCGTACTCGACGGCAAGCGTCGTGGCGCCGTCGGCCAGCGGCGTGACGAGATTCTTGTCGAGCTTAGCCAGGGCGGGGTTGGCGAGCGTGGCCTTGGCCTCGGCGGTCACGTCGCGCGTGAGGCCGTCGGCGAAGGTCGCCTGGACGATGAAGAGCTGCTTGCTCCGGTTCGTGGCGAGCTGCACGTCGGGCGGGGAGACTTCGAGATTCGCCAGGGTCGGTGCGGCCGTGGGAGGCGGCATGGGCGCGGGCATCGGCGCCGGGGCGGGCGGCGGTGTGGGTGGAGGGGTCGGTGCGGGAGCCGGCGGGGCGGGATTCGGCGCCGGGCCGTCGGCGAGAACGGCGGTCGAAACGCACAGGCCGAGGCCCGCGGCAGCCAGGCGCATGATCAGGTTCTGTCGCATGGGTGTCGCCTATTGGTTTCACTATTAGCTAATAGCTGATAGCTAATAGCTGTTAGTTGATCTGTAACATCACGGCTTCGGCGGCGCGGGCGGTGGGGCAGGCGGCGCCGCGGGCGTCTGCTGCGCCTTCTCGCGTTCCTCCTGCTCCTTGCGCAGCTGTTCCAGCCGCGTCAGCCGCTTCTCCGGCGGCTTGGCTGGGTCGGGCGGTTTCGTCGCCATCGGCATCGGCGGGGGCGGCGGCGCGTCCGGCTTGGGCGGCAGCGGCACATCGACGCGCAGCTCCGTACCGCCGACGTTGTGGACCACCGGCTCGCCGTCCTTCATCGCGACGACCTGGCAGAAAATGTTCTTGTGCTGCCCCGCCGGCGTGGTCTTGTCCACGTCCACCTTGAACGACAGCTCTTTCGAGTCCTTTGTGATTTGCAGGTCGGGCGCCGTCGCCTTCGGCGGCAGGCCGAGCAATTTCACCATCGCCGGACCTTCAAACGGCGTGTTCGTTTGGATCTTGCAGTAAATGTCCGTCTGCTTGCCCTGCTCGGCGGCGGCCCGTTCCATCGTGAACGCCACGAACGGCGCCTGCACATCGATCGTCGCCAGCTGCGACGACGCCCATGCGGGGCCGTTGCCGACCGTCGCCGTGCCGAGGACGGCCGTCTTCCACTTGCGCACCTGGGCGTTGCCGGCCGCGTTGATCGGCAGGAGCACTTCGTTTTGATTTTCGGGGATGACCACCGACGACGCCGAGCCGACGCCCGGCGGGTTGAACAGCGGCAGGATCGTGATCGGCGCCGTGAAGCCGGGCTTGCGCTCGGCCGTGATCTTCAGGTTCATCGAGCCGCTTTGCACCAGCGGCGCCTTCGGCTCGACAATGGCGAGCTTGAATGGGACTTCATCCACGACGGCGACGGCGGTTTGTTCCGCTTCGTAGCGCCAGTAAACCGACTGGCCCGGCGGGCCGGAAATCAGCTCGGCGACGCCGCTGAAGCGGCTCTTGATCTTCTGGGCAGGATCGGCGTGGGCGGCGGTGAGCGCGGCCAGCTTGCCGCCGACGGCCGCCGTCGGCGCCGCCTCGAACACCACCGGAATCGTATCCAGGTTGGCCGGCATGTTCTCGGCGCTCAGCGTGACGCCGGCCGGAAGGCTGTCGGCGCCGATAACCAGGTCGCCGCCGAAGTCGGCGCGGGCCACGCTCACCAGCGTCGCCATGCGGTTGCCCTTCGGTACGGCGATGGTCTGCCGTTCCTGCGAATACAGCGCGACCTTGGGGATGCTCACCACGGCCTTCGCCTCGATCGGCAGGAACTCGACGCGGTAGAAGTACGTCGGCCCTCCGTTATGAAGATGATCGGTGACGCTGAGGTAGTATTCCTTGTCTTCCGGCGCCGTGAAGCGGAAGTAGCTGTCGGGGCCGACCGCATCGTCGTTGGAGGCGATCGCACCGCCGCCGACCACGCCGACCGTCATGACCGAATCGAGCGGTGAGCCGAGCCGGCGGGCGAAGCAATGCACGTCGAACGTCTGCCCCTTTTTCGCAGGGAAACGGTAGTAATCGACCTCGCCCGGCTTGGCGATGACGCCGTTCAGCGCGGCCGGAAGCGTCGGGACCGGCGTCCCCGTCTGCGGCGAGCTGTTGCCGTCGGTTTCGACGACGTTGCCGAACTCCGACAGGCGGAACGGCACGGGCGACGGGCAGATTCCGCCGGCGTCCTGGGGGAACAGGCCGAATTTCGGGTCCGCCGTCGCCGGCAGCTTGATCTTCTGCGTGAACGGCCCCGCCGGGTCGCCGAGGAAAGTGACCTCGACCTCCTCGCCAAGTTTGCCGCCAGCCGGAATGACCGCCGTGGGCCGCGGGAACGTGCCGACGTGCAGCCGGTACTGGCAGCCGCCGTTGCCGCCGTAGGCGCTCTCGCGCACCTGGATCACATACGTCCCGTCCTCCGGCACGATCACCGACGCGGCGCAGTCCTGGCCGAGCATCGGCGTATCGTCGCAGGCGGCCAGTTCAAACCGTTTACTGTCCAGAATGGCGACATACGGATCGAAGAAAGTACCGCCGAGGCGCATCCCCTCGACCTCGGCCGAGAGGCGCTGGCCCTTCTTGCAATCGACGGCGAAATAATCGACGTCCTCGTTGTCGATGACGCCCTGCACCGTGACGTTGAGCGGAATCTTTTGCGGAGCGGCGAAATCGCTGTTCGGCTCCTTCTCGTCCACGACCGGCAGGGCGCCGACATAAAAGGTCCGCAACTCCGAGATTCCGCTGGCGGCGCGGACGCGAACGGCGTGTTCGCCGAGCCGGCAGTCAGGGGCGATCTTGACCGTCGCCTTGACCTGGCCGTCGTTGACGACTTCCAGCTTCACGACGCTGAAGCCGGGCGAGTAGAAGAGTAACTCCTGGGCGTCCGTCAGCCGCGCCCCGTTGAAGAGCAATACGGCATCGGTCCCGCGCTGGGCGCCGCGCGGCTGAATCGCGCCGAGCGACGGCGACGAGCCGAAAGAGATTTCACCACAGAGACACAGAGAACACAGAGAGAAGAAAAGCAAAACCGTGTTTCGGGGGCCGTGCACCGTCATGGAACCACCTGTTTTTGTCTTCTCTGTGCTCTCTGTGACTCTGTGGTGAATCCTCTTTACGCAATCAGTTCCTTGCGGACCTGCCCGCCGCGGACGATGTCGATCGGTCGGTCGCCCGGCGCCATCAGCTTCTTCTCGCCGTTGACGCCGATCTGTTTGTAGACCGTCATCGCCAGGTCCTCGACCGACAGCGGATCCTCGTCCGGCTCCGTCGCCGTCGCGTCGGACTTGCCGTAGACGAAGCCCTTCTTGATCCCGCCGCCGGCCAGCACCACGCTGAAGACCTTCGGCCAGTGGTCGCGGCCGGCCGTCGCGTTGACCTTCGGCGTCCGGCCGAACTCCGACGACACCATCACCAGCGTCGAGTCCAGCAGGCCAGTCCGGTCCAGGTCGCGGATCAGGGCGGCGAAGCCCTGGTCGAAGGCCGGCAACTGGCTCACCATGCCGGGCTTGACGCCGGTGTGCATGTCCCAGCCGCCGTACGTCAGCGACACGAAGCGGA
>DATKHW010000911.1:0-6497 GCA_035546275.1 Gemmataceae bacterium | reverse complement strand
CCGTCGGCGCGGTTCCCCCGGACGTTCAGGCCAAAGCAAAGAAAGCAGCTCAACAAGCAGAAGAAGAAGCGACCTCCGTCCTCCAATCGGCCTACGGCATGGCTTTCCAGTTCCCGGCCTGGCTGATGGTCCTTTCCTTGGCGGTCTTCGCCGCGGGCAAACCCTTCTACGCCAAGGAGAAAAGGGAACACCACGTCCTCACGGCCGAAGAGCGCCGACTCCAGTGGCAGACGCTTGGGCGGCTCTTCGGCATTTTCGCCCTGATCGTGCTGTTCTGGTTCGGCTACGAACATAATGACACGCTCTGGATCGCCTTCACGCGCGATTACGTGGACCTGCGCGTGCCGATCGTCAATATGACGATCGCCCCGGACCAGCTTCAATTCTTGAACGCCCTCTTTGTCATCATCCTGGTGCCGCTGTTCAATGTCCTGTTCGCCCGCCTCGACCCGAAGGTGAAGGTTTTCACGCCCATGCGCAAGATCCTGGCTGGCTTCCTTCTGACGGCGGCGGCCGTCGGCATCATGTCGCTGGCTGGCTTTCTGACGGAGGGGCATACCCAGCACGTCCTGCAAGCGGGAAAGACGATGGAAGTCGCGACGGCGAAAGTTTCGGTCTTCTGGCCGGCCGCCGCCATCATCGTGCTGACCTTCGGCGAAGTGCTGCTTTACGGCACTATGTTGGAGCTGGCCTATGCAGCGGCGCCCAAGAGCATGAAGGGGTTCGTCACCGCCTGTTTCCTGGTGACCAACACCGTGGCCAACTTTCTCAACATCTTCTGGACGCCGATGTACGGCGGGTCGCTCGCGGACAAGGCCGCCGATCGCGGCCCGCTGATGCCAGGCCCGTTCTTCGGCATCACCGCACTGGTCGTCCTCGCCGCGGCGGTGGCGTTCATTTTCGTGGGCAGGCAGTTTGAGCGCACCCAGGCCGAGGCGGCCGAAGCGGGCGTGACCTGAGCGCGATTCCAGGTGGATGCATGACCCGTTTCAAATCCTGGACGCTCACCGATGTCCGCGGCGACGTGTGGCAGGACGCCTTCTCCGCGGGCGCCGACGCCCTGCGGTTGCCGACGCCGTTCGACTGGTCGATTCGCAAGCGCACCCTGCGCGGTGGATTGCGCGACGGTGTCGATCTCATCGAGGTCCACAACGGCGCCCTGTCGTTCTCCGTGCTGCCGACCCGCGGCATGGGAATCTGGCGCGGCGATTACCACGGACTGCCGCTCGGGTGGCGGTCGCCAGTTCAGGGGCCGGTCCATCCCAAATTCGTCCATCCGTCCGACCGCGGCGGCCTGGGCTGGCTGGCCGGCTTCGATGAGCTGCTCTGCCGTTGCGGCCTGGCCTCGAATGGGCCGCCAGGCCAAGACGGCGAGGGAGGACTCGCTCAGCACACCCTGCACGGCCGCATCGCCAATCAGCCGGCCGACGTCGTCGAGGTTTCCGTCGCGCTCGATCCGCCTCATGAACTGACCGTCCGCGGCGAAGTGGAGGAAGCGGCGCTGTTTTGTCCGCATTTGCGGCTGACGGCGACCTATGTCACGGCCCCCGGCTCCAATCGCGTGGTGATCCACGATATCGTCGAAAACCAGTCGGCTCAGCCGGCGGCGATGCAAATCCTTTATCACTGCAATTTCGGCCCGCCTTTGCTGGAAGCCGGCGGCCGCGTGCTAGCGCCGGTCCGCGAAGTGGCGCCGCAAACGCCGCGAGCCGCCGAAGGGATCGCTTCTTACGAAACCTGCGCCGGCCCCGTCGCCGGCTTCGCCGAGCAGGTTTACCTGTACGACCTGCTGGCCGATTCTCGCGGCCAAACGCTTGCCGTACTGGTCAACGCCGCCCAGGATCGAGCCGTTGCGATTCGCTTCAATCGGAAGGACTTGCCGTGCTTCACAGTGTGGAAGAACACTGGGGCGCTTGAAGACGGATACGTGACCGGCCTGGAACCGGCGACGAATTATCCCAACTTCCGCGGCTTTGAGCGCAATCAGGGCCGCGTCCCCATGCTGCCGCCCGGCGGCCGATGGGAGAGTCGCTGGAGCCTTGAAGTCGCCGATACGGCCGCGGCTGTTTCGGCGCTGCTCGCCGAGGTCGCCACGTTGCAAGCCCATGCCCGCGCCGTCGTCCATCGCCAGCCGCATCCACGTTTTTCCCCCACTTGAATCACAGTCGCATCGGCATTGACTCGCCTGCGCCGCCCATGCTATGCCTCTCGCCGCAGCCTGGCCGACCCCGGCGGCCCGTCCGCGCGCAGCGAGGTGCATGGTGCTTTTCAGCTCGCCGACGTTTCTATTCGTTTTCCTGCCGATCCTGCTCGGCCTCTACTTCGTCGTGCGAACCGACGTCCGCAACCTCATTCTGCTGGCCGCCAGCGTCCTGTTCTACTGCTGGGGCGAGGGCGGCTATGTTCTCGTCCTCGGCTTTTCCATCGTCTTCAACTACCTGGCGGGTCTTTGTCTGGGCCGCCTGTCGCGGCCGCTGGCGTCGAAGATCGTGCTCGCCCTAGCCGTCGCCGGCAACCTGGCTCTCCTGGTCGCGTTCAAGTATGCTAATTTCCTGGTGGACAACCTCGGCCCGCTGCTCCTCTGGACGGGATTGCGGCATCACCCCGTTGCCCTGGCGCCGGTGCATTTGCCGCTGGGAGTCTCGTTCTTCACGTTTCAAGCGATCTCCTATGTGGTTGATGTCTACCGGCGTGAAGTCCCTGCGCAGAAGAATCCCCTGCTCTTCGCTCTTTACAAAACTTTCTTTCCGCAGCTCATCGCCGGGCCGATCGTGCGCTACAAGGACGTGGCCAAGGAGTTGGCCGGCCGCTGTGTGACGCTGGAGGGGTTTGCCGCCGGCGCGAAGCGATTCGCCGTCGGCCTCTCCAAGAAGATGCTGGTGGCCAACACGCTGGCCGCGGCCGCCGACGCCGTCTTCGGCATTCCCGCCGGGCATGTGGGTCCAGCCGCGGCCTGGTTAGGAATTATTTGCTACACATTTCAGATCTACTTTGACTTCTCCGGCTACTCCGATATGGCGATCGGGCTGGGTCGGATGTTCGGTTTCCATTTCCCGGAGAATTTCCGCCACCCCTACGCCGCCGCTTCCGTCACGGATTTCTGGCGTCGCTGGCACATGTCGCTGTCGGGTTGGTTCCGCGATTACCTTTACGTCCCACTGGGAGGCAACCGCTGCGGCCGCGCCCGGCTCTATTTCAACCTTCTGATCGTGTTTGCGCTGTGCGGCTTTTGGCATGGGGCGAGCTGGAATTTCCTGCTGTGGGGCTTGTTCCACGGCGCCCTGCTGACGGCGGAGCGGATGGGCTTGGCGAAGGCCGTGGAGCGATTGTGGCGGCCGCTGCGCCATGTCTTCACGATGGCGGCGGTGCTGGCCGGCTGGGTGCTGTTCCGGACGGCGACGCCGACCGACGCCGCGCTATTCTTCCGTGCGCTGGCTGGCTTCTCCACCGCCGGTGCGGCGGACAGCGCCGTCAATGTGTTCTGGAACATGCAGGTGGCGTTGGCGCTCGTCATCGCCGTCATTGGCTCGGCGCCCGTTTGGCCCTTGGCGGCCCAAGGCTGGGGTCGCCTGCGGCGCTGGGCCGAGGCCGCAGGGTCGGCGGCGGCCGTTTTCGTGGAGAGCACCGGCGCTCTTGTGGAAGGGACGACTTGCCTCGCGCTGCTGGTGCTGTCAACGGGGCCGCTCGCGGCCGGGACCTACAACCCGTTCATTTACTTCCGCTTCTGAGCCGCCATCCCGCGGAGGATCGAACATGAGCAAGGTTCCCGAAGCCGTTCGCACCGCTTCGCGCGCCGCCTTCATCGCTTCGTTCGCCGCGTTGATCGCCTGTCCCCTGCTGGCCTCGCTCTTCGGCTTCGGCCCGGCCGCACAGCTGAACGAAAAGCGCCGCCTCGCGCCTCCGCCGCAATTCGGGCTGAAGGGAAGGCTCCTAGCCGCCTTTCCGGCCGCGTTCGACGCTTATTTCAACGACCATTTCGCATTCCGCGATCAGCTGGTATATGCATACCAGCGCACGCTTGTGCAAGGTCTCGGCGTCTCGCCGCAGCCGGACCTTGTAGCCATCGGCAGGGACGGCTGGCTCTATTATGTGCCGCTGGCCATGGACGAATACCGCGCCGAGCGCCCCTTCACCCAAGCAGAGCTTGCCGACTTGGCGGCCAAGTTCGAAGAGCAGCGGACCTGGCTCGCGGCCCGCGGCATCCGCTACGTCGTCGTCGTCGCCCCGGACAGCCAGACGATCAATCCGGAGCACCTGCCCGCCTGGGTGGGCCGACCGGCCGGGCCGAGCCGCCTGGATCAGTTAATGGCATACCTGCCCGCCCATACAAGCGTCACCGTGGTCGATCCGCGCGAGGCGCTCCGCCAGGCAAAGCAACGGGAACGCGTCTATTCCAAGACAGACACGCACTGGAACATGCGCGGCTCCTTTGTGGCCTGCCAGGGCGTCGTGGACGCGCTGCGAGGCTGGTTTCCGGCGGTGCAGCCGCTCAACCGTTCGGATTACATCGAAGCGACGCCCGACTCGGCGGGCGGCGACCTGGCGATCATGCTCGGTTTTCCCGAACTCTACCATGAAGAGCTGGTATTGCTGAAACCGATCCGCTCCTTTCACTGGCGCGCAGGGCCAGAATTCACTGCGCCGGCGCCGATGCCGTTCTCGCTGGACTGGTTCCATATGATCGGCGCCGCCGACTTCACCGCGGAAAGCGACGGCGCGGATCTGCCGAAGGCCGTTATTTTCCACGATTCCTTCGGCTACCTTATGCGGCCGTTTTTGTCCGAAAGCTTTCGTCGCGTCGTCTTCCACGCCGCGCGGGACTTGCCCCAAAACCGGGAACTTGTAGAGCGGGAAAAACCGGACGTCGTCATCGACGAGCTGGTCGAGCGCAGCCTGGCGCCGGCGACGCCGACGGCGCCCCACTGAGACCGCGGATAGGGCGATATGCCGCCGCAATGAAGACGGCATTGCCATATTCCGCAAGGCAAAGCACCATGCACGGCCCCCTAGCGTTTTGGCTTACAACGGCCCTGTTTACCATCACCTACATCGGCCTCGCTCTCGGCAAGGTTCCCGGACTGCGCATGGACCGCGCCGGCGTCGCGCTGGTCGGCGCCGTGCTGATGCTGGTCTTCGGCCTGCTGCCGTTCACGCCGAAAACCTTCGCCGACGCCCTCGATTTCAGCACGCTGGCGCTGCTGTTCGGCATGATGGTCGTGGTGGGCATGCTGCAGCTGTCGGGCTTCCTGCAGCGATTGACGGAACAGGCGCTGGCTCGCATCCGCAGTCCCGTGGGGATGCTGGCTGCGATCGTCGTGCTGTCCGGCGCCCTGTCCGCGTTCCTCATCAACGACGTGGTCTGCGTGGCCCTGACGCCGCTGGTGCTGCAATTGACCCGCCGGCTGCGGTACGACCCCGTGCCTCAGTTAATCGGCCTGGCCACGGCCGCCAACATCGGTTCGTCCGCCACGATCACCGGCAATCCGCAAAACATCTTCATCGGCTCCCATTCCCATATTCCGTATCTCCGATTTGTGCTCCGGTTGGCGCCGCCCGCGCTCCTCGGGCTGGTTCTCGCATTCCTCGCCATCTGGTTCGTCTACCGCCGCCGCCTTGCCCCGCCCGAGCCAAGCAAGGGGATACCGCCCGCGCCGGCTTCGCGTGCCGCCGCCCGCCACGCGCCGACGTGGCTGCAAGCCAAGAGCGCGCTGGTCGCGCTGGCGGCGGTGGTTCTGTTTTTCGTGCTGCCCAGCGCGGACCTTCCGATCGTCGCACTGGCGGCGGCGGCCGTGGTCCTGATCGACCGAGTGAAACCGGAGAAAATCTATCGCCAAATTGATTGGGCGCTGCTCGTGATGTTCGCGGGTTTGTTTCTTGTCGTCTACGCATTCAAAATCCATGTGGTTCAGTCCTGGGGCGTGGCGCGGTGGACGTGGCTGCTAGGCCGGCCGGTCGATGCGCTCAGCGTCGCATCGGCTGCGTTGTCAAATCTGGTGAGCAACGTGCCGGCCGTGTTGCTTTTCGAGCCGGTGGTGCAGGCGATGCCGGCCGCGAGCCGCGAGACGGCGTGGCTGGCCCTGGCGATGTCAAGCACCTTTGCTGGAAATTTGACCCTCTTGGGATCGGTAGCGAATCTGATTGTCGTGGAACAGGCGAGGCGCGAAGGCATCCGCGTGTCGTTCATTGAGTATTGCAAGGTCGGCGCGCCGCTGACCTTGGCGACGTTGGCGGTCGGCATCGCTTGGTTGATGTTCGTGCCGTATTGAGCGACAATCTTGCGGAAATGCTGGCGTCGGCGCGCCGCGGCGAGTATACCTAAAGGCGTTCGCTTTCCTTCTCCAACGCCGACCCGCCCGCCGAGACATCATGCATCCCGACGCTTTCTCCAGCACGGCGGCGCCGGTCGCCGAAACTACGGCTCAGAAGCCGCCGACAGAGCTTGCCCAGCTTCCAGCGCACGACGGGGGGCCGTGGTGGCGGCTGCTGACATCCTACCA
>DATKHW010000910.1:0-2253 GCA_035546275.1 Gemmataceae bacterium | reverse complement strand
GTTGCCGAGGTTGGTGTGGGCGTTGGCCAAGTCGGGCTGGATTTGGATGGCTTTACGGTGCTCCGCGATCGCCTCGTCCAGCTGGTGCTTGTCATGGAGGGCGTTGCCGAGGTTGGTGTGGGCGTAGGCGGCGTCGGGCTGGATTCGGAGGGCCTTGCGGTACTCGGCGATCGCCTCGTCCAACTGGTGCTTGTCGGAGAGGGCGACGCCGAGACTGTTGTGGGCCCAGACGGAGTCGGGCTGGATTTGGAGGGCCTTGCGGAACTCCGCAATCGCCTCGTCCAACTGGTGCTTGTTATGGAGGGCGTTGCCGAGGTTGTAGTGGGCCCCGGCACTTTTTGGCCGGAGCGTGAGCGCAGCTGTGAAATAGCGAATCTCCTCGTCCACGGCCTCGGGCTTGGAATGCGTGTGGGCGTAGGCCAGCTCGAAATTGATCCAGAAATCGCCAGGATGCCTTCCACTCGCGTCCTTCAGGAAGTTTACCGCGCCCACCGGATCGCCCGCTCCGTACAATCCCCTGGCCATCAGCACCAGCCGCGCCGCCGGCTGGTCCTTCATTTCAGGGTTGATGGCCAGCACCTCTAGCGTGTCCCAGTCCCGTTGCTCGAGTGCCGCGTTCCAGCGATTCGGAAACGAGGCGGGGTCGGGGTCCGTCGCTTGCAGTACGCGGCGAAGCCGTTTCATGTCATCCTTGTTTGGGGTGCTGTAGGACCAGTCCGCTAGCGCGGCGAGCAACTCCTCCCGAATGGCCCGCCGGTTGATGCGAGCAGCCGCTTCGCCCGCTCCCAGGGAGTCCCACTCCTTGTCGTCTAGCCGGAACGCCGCCGCGTAAAGGGCAATCGCCCCCGACTTGTCGAACCCATTCTCGTTTCCAGCGGCCGCCGCCTGGAAGCGGGCGTCCTCCAGCCGCGCGATCATGCGCCGGTCCCTCTCCGCTGCCTCCATCTCCGCCAACACCGCGTCCACCCGCCTCCGCAGCTGGCCCGTGTCGTCCACGCCGGTGTTCAGCACCCCATCGGCCCGCATCACCGCCGACCGCGCCTCCACGAGCGCCGCCTCCCATTTCGTCGGGTCGTCGTGGAATCCGGCCGCCTGCTTGATGAATGCCTTCGCCTCCTCAAGAGCCCCCGTCACGTCGTGCTCCGTGCCCACCGCCTTCAGGGCGTGTTCGAGCGCCCGGCCGGCCCTGTCCTGCTGATACCACACCGCCCCTGCTGTGGCCCCGGCGACGGCCAGCATCACCGCAGCAGCCAGCCCCGCCCGCGACGGGTATCGCTTGCACCAGCGCCAACCCCGTTCCACGACGCCCACCGGCCTGGCCCGGATCGGCTCCCCGGCCTGGAAGCGCCGCAAATCCTCCGCCAAATCCGCCGCGGTCGCATAGCGCTTGCCTGGCTCTTTCTGGAGGCACTTCAGGCAAATCGTCTCCAGGTCGCGCGGCGTCTTGGACTGCAATTGCCGCGGCGGCACGGGGTCGTCCGCCAGGACTTGCACCAGCGTGTCCATCACCGTGGCGGCCTTGAACGGCGGCCGCCCGGTCAGGCACTCGTAAAGGATCGCGCCCAACGCGTACACATCCGACAGCGGCCCGACCTCTTCTGGCTTGCCGGCCGCCTGTTCGGGGGCCATGTAGCTCGGCGTGCCCATGATCGCGCCGCTGTGCGTTACGCCGACCTCGTCCAGCTTCTTCGCCAGACCGAAGTCGGTGATCTTCGCCGTGCCGTCCGCCGCCAGCAGCACGTTGGCGGGCTTCAGATCGCGGTGAATAACATTCTGCTGGTGAGCGGCGTGCATGGCCCGCGCCAGCACCTCAACCTGCCGCGCGGCATCCTTCGGCAGCAGGGGCGTGCCGTTGAGCTTCTCGTCAAGATTGCCGCCGGTGCAGAACTCCAGCGAGAAGTAGGGGAGCCCGCCGACCTCGCCGACGTCGTGGAT
Organism: Gemmataceae bacterium; assembly: GCA_035546275.1. Classification (GTDB taxonomy): domain Bacteria; phylum Planctomycetota; class Planctomycetia; order Gemmatales; family Gemmataceae; genus UBA4732. Next base: position 318 of record DATKHW010000910.1, on the reverse strand, counting down.
CTGCACGATGTTGGAGTGGTGCAGCCGCGCGATCGCCTGCGCCTCCGTGCGGAACCGGGTCAGCGCATCCGCACCGACCAGCACGTCGTCGCGGATCATTTTGAGGGCCACCACGCAGTCCAGGGCCAAGTGGCGGGCCTTGTAGACGACGCCCATCCCGCCCTTGCGGAGTTTGCTGAGGATCTCGTAGCCGGGAACAAGCATCAAGCCGCCTGGGGGAGCCGTATCGTCCCGCGGCGCCATGTCGTCGCAAGTGGTCGCGCCCTGTAGCGAGGGCTGGGACAGGGGTGCGCCGCCGGTCCGTGGTGCAGGCGGGGC
>DATKHW010000909.1:0-7462 GCA_035546275.1 Gemmataceae bacterium | reverse complement strand
TACAGCCGGCCCGGCGCGAAACGCGGCCAAAAGTGCCGCATCCCCGGCACGATCACTTTGACCACGGGCAGACCAATTTCAGGTCGCGTTTGGTCGAGAACCAGCATCTCCATGCCGCGCTCTTCCACCAGCTTCTGGCAGGCCACGACGTCGTCCTTGATGTCATCCGTGCGGCTGGGCGCGTAGCTCGACGCCGTGCGGGCCGAGCCGCTGCGCGGCTGGAGATACGGCTGGTTGGCGATTGTCGCCTTCCGCAGCCATTCGAGAGTGCCTCGGTCGTTGATTGAGGCGCCCGCCGCGTCGTCGTCCTGCGGATGCAGCAAGGCCCGGCCAAGCATCTGATTCATCTCGGTGACGGCCCGCAGCAATGCCAGCCGGGCGTCGAGGTGGGCGCCGAAGCCGAACAGGATCTGCTCCGGCCCGCCGCCGACGTCGCGCGTCGCCGCCGCGAACACCGGAATCCCCAGGTCGGTCGTCGCGTCCAGGACCCACAGCTCGCGGCTCCGCTTCCGCAGGAACTCGCGCAGCTCGTCCAGGTACGGCTCATGGAAGCTGTCCAGATCGACGGCCGGCAAGCGGACGCGGTTGTACCACCACAGGGCGATCCCGTCGCGCTCGACCAGCTCCAGATAGCCCTGCAGGATCGCTTCCTCCCGGGTGTTGCCGGCCGCGTTGCCATTGGAATTGCTCCAGCAGAAGGCCCGGTCGTGGTTCTGCGGATAATCGAAATAGCAAAAGGCGGTCGGCAGCCAGCGCGTCCGGCCCTGGGTCAGCGACCAGACCGGCGTCCACTCCAGCTCCGCTTCGGGATCGAAGGGCGCCGGCGTCGGGTCGCGGCCCGATCCGCGGGCCTCCCATTGATCTCTGTCGCGGTACTGCTTGTCGCTGAAGAGCAGGCACGAATGCAGGTGGATTCCGGCGTCGCCCAGGTCGGCGAGGCGGGCCTTGCGGCGCGGCTCGTCGCCGCGGAAGACGCCGGAATAGCGCTCCAGGCCCTCGCAGAGGGCGCTGGCCTTGGCCTGGATGTCCGTGGCGCCCTTGCCGGCGTTGAGGCTGCGGAGGTCGCTGCGCAGGCCGCGCAGGCTGCTCGGACCGCGGGCGGCGTTGTGACCGGAGACGTAGACGTGGACGACGCCGCCGCCGTCGGCCTCGCCCAGGCCGTCGCGTTCCAGCATCGGCACCGCGCCGGTGATCGGGCTGACGTGCCGGCTGTAGCGCTCGATGGTCTGCTCCGGAGTGACGGTGCGGCAGCCGCCGTCCTGGGTGAAATTCTTGCGGGAGCTTTGCAGCACCAACGGCGCCTGCGAGGGTTCCATCCGCGGCCGCGAGCCGCAGGCGGGGCAGGACGGCTGGCGAATCAGCTCATGGGTTTCACTGCGCCCGCTGAGGATGTCCAAGGTCCGGATCTTGCCCTCCAGCGCAGGCAAACCGCCGCGTCCGATCCAAGCGGCGACGGCGTTCGCCGTCAGGCCGTGGGCGATCTGCAATGTGGCCGGCGACGCGCAGCGGTCCACGGCGGACAGGCCGCTGTGGCCGGCCCGCTCGTCCAAATAGCCTGCCACCGGGGAGTTGGACCGCATCCGGTCCGCTAGGCAGCGCCAGCAGGCCGTCGTACCAGGGACGAACAGCGGGCCGAGCCAGACCTGGGCGCCGATCGGCTTGGCCAGGAGCCATGGTCGGCCGGATTTCAACGCTTCTGCATTGATCGCTTCCAAACCCCTTCGCAGATATCCATCGGTGAGAACCACCGTCAGCCGCGGCTCGCCGTCCAGCCGGACGCGCAACGACAGCAGCAATTCCTGGAAGGGCCCATCGTCCACCTCGCCGACGACGCGGACGGCCGCCGGCGTCTCCGTGAGCCGTCGCGCGGCCTCCGCCGGATCGACGCCCTGGATGGTCCACAAAGCCGCTTCGCCGGGCGGCGTGGGGGCGTCGCCGTCGAGCAAAACGCCCTTCTGTTCCAGGCGGGCCAGCGTGTAATGCACCTCGGCGGCCGAGGTCTGGCCGCGCAGCCGGGCGCAGATTTCCTCCGCCGGGCTGCCGTCGAGACGGGAAGCGACCAACTCGAAGAGGCGGCCTTGCAGGACGCGCTGCTCCTGCTCGGACAGCAGGAAGACGCCCTCGCCGGGCACGACTTCCACGCGCAGGTGGGGCTTGAACCGGGGCCGACGAAGCATGGGATGGATCCTTGCAAACGACGCCCCGACCGCCGCGGCCCCCGATGGGCCGCGGCCAGGCGAGGCGGATGGGTCACTCTCGGCAGCGCTCGCAGCGGCAGCGCTCGCGACCTTCGCCGCCGCGGCAGCCGCCGCAGCCGCGGCAGTGGCCGCCGGCGACCTGCTGCAACTCCGCCTCCGACAATTCCTGCGACGACGGCTTGGTCGGCAGCACGAGGTGGATCACCTTGTCGGTGTTCTCCACCACTTTGAGCTGCACGCCTGGCGGCGGCGTCAGGCTATTCTCCTTCAAGACGGCGGCCGGGTCGGCGAGCAGTTTCGCCTTGAACGCCGGGTCCGCCCAGGCGCGGGCCACCAGCTGGCTCCACTCGTACTCGAAATCGCCTGCCATGTTGTTCGGACCTCCCAGGGATGCAATCGGGGCGACGACAAAGCGCGGCGCCAATGGCGCGGCCCCGGCCGCCGCGGCCCTCCGATGGGCCGCGGACGGGCGAGGCGATTGGGTCAGCAGCGCTCGTGACCGCAGCGCTCCCAGCGGCACCGTTCGCCGCAGCGCTCCCACTCGCAGCGCTCCCAGCGGCAGCGCTCGCCGCCGCCGCCGGCGACGCGGTGCAGCTCTTCTTCCGACAACTGCTGCGGCGCCGGCTTGGTCGGCAGCACGAGGTGGATCACCTTGTCGGTGTTTTCCACCACCTTGAGCTGCGTGCCCGCCGGCGGCGTCAGACCGTTCTCTTTCAGCACGCCGGCGGCGTCGGCGAGCAGTTTCGCCTTGAACGCCGGGTCGGCCCAGGCGCGGGCCACCAGCTGGCTCCATTGGTACTCGAAATCGCCAGGCATCTTTCTGGGACCTCCAAACAAAGGACCGGGGCGAGCGCTATCTGCTACGCAGCAGATCCGCCGAGCGCCCCTTCATCAGGGCTTCGGCCCCGCGTCGCGGGGCAGGATCAGGTGGACCACCTTGGGGGTGTTCTCCACTACCTTGAGCTGCAAGCCGCGCGGCGGCAGCAGGCCGTAGTCTTTCAGCACGCCGGCCGGGTCGGCAAGAAGCCGCGCCTTGAACGCCGGATCGCCCCAGGCGCGCGCCACAATTCGACCCCACTGGTACTCGAAATCGCCAGGCATCGTTTTTGACCTGTGCAAAGGGACCAGGCGACGGTGAGATGGCTTCCCGCCGACCCGCCTAGCGTTGCGGGTCCGACGGGACGAGGAATCGGGCGCGGACCAGCCGCCGCACCAGGATCACCTTGCCGTCCGCCGTCAGGTCGTCCGGCAGGTCGTGCGGCTTGAAGCGGGCAGCCTCGTCGATGAACCGCAGGGCCGACGCGATCTTGGCCGGGCCGTCCACGCGGCCGCCCGGAAACTCGACGGCGGCCCAATCGTCTCCCCCGGTCACGCGGTAAACTACTCCCGGCGCCTTCTCCACCGGCGTATCGGGGCCGACGCACTCAGCGTCCTCCGCCGCGAAGAAATAATCTGCCGGCAGCGGGGTTAGTTTTCTCACAAACCCGCCGGCCAGGCGGTCCACGGCCTCCTCGACGCGGCCGCCGTCGGCCAGCGCGTGCAGCAGCTCGCCGAACTTCTCCTTGAGAGATTCCGTCGCCCGTCCGGCTGGCAGCACGCCCAACGGCACCGCTTCGCGGAAGCGCACATCCCGGCGCGTCATGGCGTCCACGGCGAGCCGCACCAGGTCGGCCATGCGATACACCTTCACGCCGATGGTCAGGTGCATCGACGCCTGGTCCGACGTGAACGCCTCATGGATGTGCCCGCGGGGCATGTACAGCAGGTCGCCGGGCTGGACGAACGCCTCCTGCGTCAGCGGGCCGATCTGTTCGCGCGGCACCGGTCCGTCCTCATCCGCAAGCGGCAGCTCGCGGCCCGGCCCATAGAAGCGCCAGTGCTTCGTCCCCTCCAGTTGCAGAATAAAAACCTCATGCCCGTCGAAATGGGCGTGAAACCCCTGCGCCCCCTTGGGCGTCAGATACAGGTTGGCGTGGACGGGACAGCCGAAGAGGCCTTCGAGGCTGCGGGACAGCGCGGCCGAGGCCGGCCAGCGGTGGTCGGTGGCGTTGAGGATGACCGTCTTGCCGCGCATGAACGCCTGCTGCACGTCGGCCACTGTCGGGTAAAGGACAGTAGGAAACGGCTCATCGTCGGCCAGCCAGCCCTGGACGAACGGGTGGCTCGTCGGACCATGCGGCTTAAAGTCGCCAGGTTCAAGGAATTTCGGCCGCGAGAAGGCGATCATCGCATCCACGTCGCGCAGCGTCGGCAGGCCGCGGTAATAATTCGGGTCGTTTCGCGGAATGAGAAGAGGTTTTTTCTCCCAGTAGTCGCGGAAGAAGTCTTCCGGCTTGATCGGCCGAAGAACTTTCGCCAGGTCGAAGGTTGCGGGCTGCATGGAAATGCCTCCGGGGCGCGGCCGCGCCATGCTTTACGTTATACGTATTTGGGCCGCCGCCCGGACAACGGCGCGGCGCTTTCCTCGCCTGCACCTGACCCCGAGGGCGGCTCGGTCCACCAAGGAGATGCGCCGGCGGCGGCGGCTTGCGCCGGCGGTTTGCTGGTCGAACGATACAATCCCGCAGTAGATAGAGACTGTTGTTCGCACCAGCGCCAAGCCGAGTGGACCTGTCATGACCCCCTGCCTTACGCTGCTCGCCGCAGCCGCCTTCGCTGCAACCCCCCCCGATTCCACCATCGCCGTGGACGCCGGCAAGGTCCTCAACCAGACCACGCGCCTCCACTACGGCAGTTGCATCGAGGACGTCAACCATGAGATTTACGGCGGCCTTTACGCTCAGCAGATTTTCGGCGAAAGTTTCGAGGAGCCGCCGCGCTTCGCCCCGCGGGGGTGGACCGATTACGGAGGGCGCTGGTCCGTCAAGGACGGCGTTTGTTCCGTCGCGGCCGACGCCGGCGCCAAAATCCTGCGCAACGAGCCGGACTTCTCCGACGGCGCCGTCGAATGCGACGTAAACCTGGCGGCCAGCCGCGCCGACATCGGGGGCCTTCTCGTCCGCGTGCAGCAGCCGCGCGTCGGCGCCGATTCCTTCCTCGGCTATGAAATCAGCGTCAACGCCCGCGCCGGCCGCGTCCTCCTCGGCCGCCATCGCAACGACTGGAAGCTGCTCCAGGACGCGCCGGCCGCCGTTAAGCCGGGCGCGTGGCATCGTCTCCGCGTCGAGTGCGCCGGCAAGGATGTGGCCGTCTTCCTCGACGGCGACAAGACGCCTCTCATCACGTACACGGATTCCGACGCGCCGATCCTGTCCGGCAAGGTCGGACTGCGCACCTGGAACTCCGACGCATCGTTCCGCCGCTGCGCCGTCGAGACGGGCGGCAAGCGGATTACGGACGACTTCGCTTCCACCGCCGACTCCCCAGCCGACCACGTCAGCGGCATGTGGGACGGCGTCCGCAACGGCGGCGCGGTCGCACGGTTCGATTGGGACGATGACAACCCTTACAACTCCGCACACTCTCAAAAGATCGAAATGCTGCGCGGCGACGGCACGGCCGGCGTCGCCAACCGCGGCCTGAATCGCTGGGGCCTCTCCGTCCGCGACGGCCGCACCTGCGCGGGACGGCTGTATCTCCGCCAGGCCGGTTACGACGGTAAGGTCACAGTCGCGCTGCAGAGCGCCGACGGCGGCCGCACCTACGCCAAGCAAGAAATCGGTCCCATCAGCAAGGACTGGATGCGTTACGAGTTCTCCCTGAAACCAAACGCCGATGACGCCAACGCTCGCTTCACCGTCTGGATCGACCGACCCGGCGCCGTGTGGGTGGACCAGGTCTATTTGAGCGGGACCGGCGACGCGTTGTTCCACGGCCTGCCGATGCGGGCCGACGTGGGAAACATGCTGGTCGATGAAGAATTGGGCGTGCTTCGCTACGGCGGCAGCATGGTCAACGCGCCGGAATACCGCTGGAAGAAGATGATCGGCGACCGCGACCGCCGGCCGCAGTACAAGGGCTGGTGGTATCCGAATTCGACCAACGGTTTCGGCTTTGAGGATTTCGTGCAGTTTTGCCGCGCGGCCGGCTTCGAGTGCGTCTTCGCCGTCAACGACGAGGAGACGCTGGAGGACGCCGCCGACCTCGTCGAGTACCTCAACGGCACCGCTGTGAGCGAATGGGGCAAGCGCCGCGCGGCCAACGGTCATCCGGAACCTTACGGGGTCCGCTATATCGAGATCGGCAACGAGGAGAAGACCGACGCTCATTACATCGAGCGCTTTAAGCTGCTCGCCGACGCGATGCACGCGCGAGACCCCAACGTGCAGCTCATCATCGCCGCCTGGTGGGAGCCGGACAATCCGGTCAGCAAGCGGATCGTGCAGGAGCTGGACGGCAAGGCGGCGCTATGGGACGTTCACGTCGGCGGCGACGACCTGCGGGAAGGCGGCGCCGTGGGCCGTCTCTTCACGCGCATGGAAAAGCTGGTGCAGGAATGGGCGCCGGGCACGAAGTTAAAGGCCTGCGTGCTGGAAGAGAACGGCGGCCGGCACGACCTGCAGCGGGCGCTCGGCCACGCCCACATCCTCAACGCGGTGCAGCGGCACGGCGATTTCGTGCTGATCGATTGCCCCGCGAATTGTCTCCAGCCATGGAAGCAGAACGACAACGATTGGGACCAGGGCCAGGTGTTTCTCACGAACCGGCAGGTGTGGGGAATGCCGCCGTACTATGCTCAACAAATGGCGGCGGAGAACCATCAGCCCGACCGGGTCGCTGCTTCAGTGGAATCGCCGAACGAGGATCTCGACGTGACCGTACTGCGGAGCGAGGATGCGACTTCGTTGGTCCTGAAAGTCGTCAATATCGGCGACCGGCCGCACCGAGCCGGGGTGCGCATCGACCATTTCGAGCATGTCGCGCCAAAGGCCGACGTCTGGACGCTGACCGGCCGGCTCGAGGACGTGAATAGCCCGGACGTGCCGGAGCGAGTCAAGACGGTGCGGTCGGCCGTGGACGTAGCGGCGGAGGCGTTCGAGTACGAGTTCCCGGCGTATTCGTTCACGATCCTGAAATTGGCTCGCCGGCCTTGACGCCCGAGCCTTCCGGCGGAAGTTCTCTTATCTTAAGAGGCACTCACAAAAAGGTGGCTGGAACTGTGATTTTAGAGTTCCAGCCACCTTTTTGTGAGTGCCTCTAAGGACGCTTCCCTTCCCCTCATCCTTCGCTATCCTCCCCTCTGTTGCGGCGCGCCGGCCCCGCGGTGGGACGGGCGATCGTCGCAGTCCCTGCAACGATCTCGGAGGTCGGAATGCGCTCGTTTT
>DATKHW010000908.1:0-3185 GCA_035546275.1 Gemmataceae bacterium | reverse complement strand
GCGATCGCCATCGCGGTCCTGGCGCTCGGTTGTGCTCATGCCGTGAGGACGGGCGACGACCTGCACGGCGTCGTGGGCCTGATGCTGTGGGCAACGGCGCCGACACTCGCCCTTGCGACCCTGCTGTACAGTCGCGGGATTCGATCGCACTTGCTCGCCCGGCGGACGTTTCGCGTTCACTCGGTAAAGTTGGAGGCGCCACGGGTATGGACGGTGATGCTGGATGCGCCCCCGGGGCGGCCGTTCCGTTTCATGCCTGGCCAGTTCCAATTCCTGCGCCTCCTCGATTCGGAAGTGCCGGCGGAGGAACACCCGTTCACTATCGCGTCGAGCCCCACGCGGGCCGACCGCCTCGGCTTGACGATCAAGGCGTGCGGGGATTTCACCACGCTGATCGACCGGATTCGACCCGGCGATCGCGCGACCGTCCAAGGCCCATTCGGCCGCTTCTCCCACGACTTGCACCTGGACGAAAACCATCTGGTGTTCGTCGCTGGCGGCGTTGGGATCACGCCATTTATGAGCATGTTACGGGCGATGCACGACCGCCGTGAGCCGCGTCGGGTGACGCTGGTCTACGCCAGCCGCACGCTCGACGACATCCTTTTCATGCCGGAGTTGATCGCCATGGAATCGGGCCAGTATCCGGCGTTGAAGGTGATCTATGTCCTGTCCAAACCTCCGCCCTGGTGGACCGGCGAAACCCGGCGAGTCGACGCACGCCGCCTGGACGAGTGGTGCGGGGGACTTAAGGACAAGGCGTTCTACCTGTGCTGCCCGCCTTCGATGAACGTGGCGCTGGTTCGTGGACTGCGACACCGGCAAGTGAGCCAGCGCCGGATCCACTGCGATTACTTTTCACTTTAACGCCCCGTCAATGACGGGGGCCTGGAGATTCACGATGCAACGCTTTCGATTGATGAATGTCTACGTGGCTGCTGTGCTCTTGCTGCTCGCCGTGGCGATCGCCACCGTGACGTCGCTCAGACCCACTCGGGCCGACGCAACGTCCACTAACGCCGATTCAATCTCGGGTGGGGACGCGGTGAAGCTGTCGAGTAACAGCGCCTCAACTCAGACCAAGGCAACGAAGCAGGCCGCGGTCGCGATCGACGATTTTAAGTTTACGCCCAGGGAGCTATCAGTGGCCGTCGGCGACACGGTCACCTGGGTCAATCACGACGACGTGCCACACACCGCCACCAGCAAGGACGATCCGGCCGCCTTCGACTCCAAAGCACTCGACACGGATGACAAGTACTCATTCACGTTCACCAAGCCGGGGACTTATCGATACTACTGCAAGGTCCACACACACATGACCGGCAGCATCATCGTCAAATAAGTCCACCCCAATGGCGCAGCTCGGTTTCGCACCAAACATTTTCAACCTTTTGCTAGGAGACAACAATGCCAGAGTATATCGAAAAGGATCAGTCGACTGACGGCGTAAACCGTCGCGGGTTCCTCAAGTGCATGGCGTGGGCCGGGGCGGGCGTGGTATGGGCGATGAAAGATGGCGTTCTCCAGTCCCGGGCGTTCGGCGACGATACCGCCGCCCTCTCGGGGGCCGACTTCACATTCGCCCAGGTCAGCGACAGCCACGTTGGGTTCAACAAGGGCGTGTACGGCGACGTTGTGGGAACGTTCCAGTTGGCAGTCGCGCGAATCAATGCACTGGCCACGCCGCCGTCTCTCGTGTTGCACACGGGCGACCTGACACACTTGTCGAAGCCCAAGGAGTTCGACACCGTTGCACAGATCATGAAGTCGGCCAAGGCGCAGCAGGTGCTCTACGTCCCCGGCGAGCACGACTACTTCGTCGATGGCGGCCAGCAGTACCTGGAGCGGTTTGGCAGGGGCACGCTGGGCACCGGTTGGCAGAGCTTCGACTACAAAGGCGTTCACTTCGTCGGCCTGGTTAACGTGGCCAATCTGTCCAACGGAAAGTCCGCCCTCGGCGTGCTGGGGAACGAGCAGCTCGCATGGCTGCAGAAGGATGTTGCGGCCCTGGGCAGCAGCACGCCGATCGTCGTTTTCGCCCACGTCCCGCTGTGGACGATCTACCCGGAATGGGGCTGGGGCACCGAAGACGCCGCCCAGGCGCTGGGCTATCTCAAGCGGTTTGGATCGGTGACCATCCTCAACGGCCACATTCATCAAATCATTCAAAAGGTCGAGGGGAAGATGACATTCCATACGGCCCGCTCGACCGCGTTTCCACAGCCGCAGCCGGGCAAGGCCGAATCTCCAGGCCCGATGAAGAACGTCGCGGCAGAGCAACTTCGCGGCATGCTGGGGATGACCAGCGTGAATTACGTGCAGGGGCACGGGGCTCTGGCAGTCGTGGACGCGACGTTGATGTGAAATTCGACAAGGACCCATTCGTCCCCCTGCCCCAGGAGGCGGGAGCAACGCCAGCTCCCGCTTCTCTTTTTGCGCATCTCGCTCTGGGAAGATGTTCAGGCGGCGGACGAAGCCGCAAGACCCTGGTTCAGCATGATGCGGCGGATCATCCGGATGCCCGCGGCCGACAGCGACACAAGCCCAACGCACGCCACGGCCGCCACCAGATAACCCTGCCACGCTTCGCGCGGCCCGATCGGTTGGATGGATTGAAAAACTCCCACGACTACCAGCATCGGACCTACAAATCCAGGAAGGATTATCCACGCGAGCCACGCGCCGCCGCTGGCGGCCATTGATTTCGCCGAATCTTCTCCAGTTGCCGGATTACCCGTTGCCTGCTGATCTGGAGGCGTTTCAACCAGCAACTGGGCCGACCCGATCAACCCCTGAGCGACGATGACAAAGACGGCGCCCTGGACCGCGATCGGCGTCCCGATGGCTGCGGCTAAGACGACATACCCGAGAATCCCGATGGTCGTGAAGACGATCAGCCGGCGAGGATGTTCCTGTGCGAGGGCACAAAGGCCGCCGTAGAGCACAGCGCACAGACCGACGGTTGCCAGGAAACCGTTCATCGACGCCGAGGCCGCTTGAAACCTGCCGATCGCAATGCGGAAGAGTCCGTATCCGCCGACGGCGGGGAGCAGCCCCCCAATCAACATCGCTACGGGGACTGGCGAGCCTCTCAGGGCTTCCACCAGCCAGGTATGCAGTGGCGGTACCGCCAGCCATACAAGGAAAACTCCGGCGGCGAGAAGAAACATCGCCGAATTTTT